>JAUHWP010000163.1 GCA_030424645.1 Alphaproteobacteria bacterium | reverse complement strand
CCTTCGGTCCAGTCGGGGTCGCCCGCCTCAAGCACACGGCGAAACAGGGCCGGGATCGAGACCCTGCCCTTTGCATCCACCTTGTGGTGGCTTTCACCTCTGAACCTGCGTGCCACTTGCGCGGCTCCTTCACTGTCCCACTTCACTGCCCTGCCCCGAAACCGTGGGGCTGGAATAGAAACGGCGGATTGAGCTGCTGCCACTGCCCAATCCGCCGCCTGTCCCGTTTCCGGGTGTCCAGCTGCGCGCGCCACCTGGGGGGATGTCTGCTCGCGTTCGCGCCGGATCTCTTTCGTTACGATGAAGCGGGTGCCTGTATGAAACCTGACTTGGGAGTGTCACGAGGTCTTGTTGCCTCTTATGTCCCGTCCTCATCTTGTATTTAGGGATAGCTTGGGAAATCGTGGGACGCAATAGATTTTTATGGGAAATGCTGGCCAGATATTGTTCTGCGGGGGTGCCAGAAACAACATATAGCGTGTATTTCCGCCAATACGGCGCGACACCTAGCGGATAGCTGCAAAGGCAAACACTAAATATAGTGCTGCACGCGCAGCACAAAAAAGTCCCACAATTTCCCGAAAAACTGTCCCCGCAGTCGCGAATTCAGGCGAAGCAATCGCGCTCAGCCCCTGCCCCGGCGATGAAATTGAACGGTGATTTGCGTTGATTCGGCGGCTTTTCGCCGTTTGCCCATGGTTTCCCATGGGGCTGGCAAAAGGGAAGAATCAAGACGGCCCATGGTTTCCCACGGGCCACCCAGAACCTATCGGACCCGATCAGGCGATGCCGCGCGCCACCAGATCACGGGCCAGCGTCGCATAGGCCTCGGCCACCGGCCCATCGCCTGCCGCCGCTGGCGTGCCGCTGTCCCCCGCCAGACGCACATCCAGCGACAAGGGAATTTCGCCCAGGAACGGCGCGCCCAGTTCGGCGGCTTCATCGCGGACGCCGCCATGGCCGAACAAATGCGCCTCGTGCCCGCAATTGGGGCAGACATAGGTGGACATGTTTTCAACCAGCCCAAGGATCGGCACCTTGACCTTGTCGAACATGTCAATCGCCTTGCGCGCATCCAGAAGCGCCACGTCCTGCGGCGTGGACACGATGATCGCCCCGGTGATCTGGGATTTCTGCGCCAGGGTCAGCTGCACATCCCCCGTGCCCGGCGGCAGGTCGATGATCAGCACGTCCAGCGGCGCCCATTCCACCTGGAACATCAGCTGTTGCAGCGCGCCCATCAACATGGGTCCGCGCCAGACCACCGCTTCGCGGTCGGATTTCAGCATAAGGCCGATGGACATCATCTTGACCCCATGCGCTTCGACCGGGATCAACTGTTCGCCATCGGGCGAGGATGGGCGCTGGCTGGTGCCCATCATGCGCGGCTGGCTTGGCCCAAGGATATCGGCATCCAGCAGGCCAACCTTGCGCCCCTGACGCGCCAGCGCCACCGCAAGGTTCGAACTGAGCGTGGATTTGCCCACCCCGCCCTTGCCCGAGGCAATTGCGATCACGTTCGCCACACCCTTCACGGGAAGCGGCCCGGCCTGAGGCTTCGGATGCCCCCCAACCTTGAGGTTGGGCGGCGGCGGGGCCGCTTTCGCGGGACCATGTGCCGTCAGGATGACCGAAACCCGTTCGACCCCGTCAAGCGCGGCCACGGCAGCTTCGGCTGCCCGGCGTTGGGCTTCCATAGAGGCAGCCTGTTCCGGTGTGGGCGCTTCGATCACGAAACTGACTGCGCCACCGTCAACGGTCAGCGCACGCACCATATCGCGCGATGCCAGGTCCCCGCCATCCGGCAGGGCAATGGTGGACAGGGTGCCCATGATCTTTTCGCGCATTTCCGACATTCGTGCCTCCTTCAGCTTCGCCCATTACTTGGCAGCTTTACGGGCAGGTGCAAGGGGCAGACATCAAAAGCGGGTTGTCACGCGTCCAATTGCCCCGGCGATTCGTATGATGCGCCCCGGTCACGGCGCCGCTGGCGTCGCCCCGCCTCGCCGCTTTGGCGCCGCGGAACCGGGCAGGATGGGGAATAAACAGGCAGTGGGAAAACCGACCTGAAGTTAACGCTCACACCCCGCCTTCTGCATTGCAGCAATTTCCCTTGCGTCAACGCACAATATGTCATCAACCGCTTAATATTATGACATTTTTATGTATGCAGCTGCCGCATACCGGCTTTGCGAACGCGGGGTATTGTGCATCCGCAGCATTATGCCCATCTTGGGGTCAAGGCGACGATGTGAGCGCCAACATGAAATGCAGCGGCACTGCCGCCCCGCCCCGCAGGGCTCTGCGGATGAGATGTAAGTGAGAAAGACGATGACATACGCAACAGAAATTCTTTCGGCCCCCGTTGGTATCGCTGACCGTTTGGCAGCCCGGATCGCCGACTGGAAAGAACAAATGGCACAACGTGCCCAGTATCGCGAAACCGTGCGCGAACTGAATGCCCTGAGCGACCGCGAACTGAACGATCTGGGTCTTGGCCGTGGGTCGATCCGGTTTGTTGCCCGCATGGCCGTTTACGGCAACTGAGTTTCCGGGCCAGCACCCACCTCCTCCCGGGTGCTGGCTTTGATTGGCGGCGGGGCCGACCTCCTCCCCGGTTCCCGCCGCACAATCAGAAAAGTTTCGGACCTTCGTCCTCCTCCCTGAAGGTCCGTGGGTCGCGGTGGCGCCGTCCTCCTCCCTGGCGTCACCGCACCCCCAAGATCCGGTTTGCCCCACCTCCTCCCGGGGTCAAACCGATACGGTGACGGGTCTACCTCCTCCCAGACCCCGAACCACATGATGTCGGGTCTCTACCTCCTCCCAGAGCCCCGCCTCGCCCAAGAGCGGCGGCGTCCACCTCCTCCCGGACGTCGCCGTTTTTTTATGCGGGGCAAGGGGAGGCAAGCCGACATTGCCAGCGCAGGTGGAACTTCGTCATGCGAACACGAAGATCGCTTGATTTTCCCGCGCGGGGCGGCATAGCTCGTCCCATGAAACCCAAAATCCTGACGACACTTGCCACCTATGACCGTGACCAGTTCCTTGGCGACCTGATTGCGGGCGTAACGGTGGCCATGGTGGCCCTGCCGCTCAGCCTTGCCATTGCCATCGCATCGGGGGCCGGGCCGGAAAAGGGGCTGGTAACGGCCATCGTCGCGGGGTTCCTGATTTCGCTTCTGGGCGGCAGCCGCGTTCAGATCGGCGGCCCGACGGGCGCGTTTATCGTGGTGGTGTTCGGGGTGATCGCGGAATTTGGCTATGACGGGCTGGTGCTGGCGACCCTGATGGCCGGGCTGATCATGCTGATCGCCGGGCTGATGCGTGCGGGAAATCTTGTCGCCTATGTCCCCGAGCCGGTGATCAACGGCTTCACCATCGGCATCGGCATTATCATCGCGACCAGCCAGATCAAGGACCTGTTCGGGCTGACCATTGCCGAGGTGCCTGCCGAGTTTACCCACAAGATGACCGCGCTCTGGGCCGCCCGCGACACGGTCAGCGGCGCAGCGCTGGTCATCGGGCTGGTGACCATGGTGCTGATCGTGTTTCTGCGACGCCTTGCCCCCCGCTTTCCGGGACTGATCGTTGCGGTCGGGATCACATCGGCCCTTGTGGCATTGGCGTCGCTGCCGGTCGATACGATCTTTTCGCGGTTTGGCCCCTTACCCAGCACCCTGCCCGCCCCCTCCCTGCCGCAGATCAGCCTTGCGCGGATCACCGAGCTGCTGCCATCGGCCATCGTCATCGCTTTCCTGGCCAGCATCGAATCGCTTTTGTCCGCAATGGTCGCGGACCGCATGATCGGCGGCAAACACCGCCCCAATGCCGAGGTTCTGGCACAGGGCTTTGCCAATATCGGGTCGGCCCTGTTTGCCGGGATGCCTGCCACCGGGGCAATTGCGCGCACGGCAACAAATGTGCGGGCGGGTGGCCGGACGCCGGTGGCCGGGATCGTGCATGCCCTGACAATTCTGCTGGTCATGCTGCTGGCCGCCCCGCTGGCAGGCTATCTTGCCATGCCCGCGCTGGCCGGGCTTTTGATCCTGACCGCGTGGAACATGAGCGAGCCGCAGAACTGGCGCAGTTACATGCAAGGCCGCATGTCGGATCGGGTGCTGTTGCTGCTGACGCTGGTGCTGACGGTCTTTGCCGATCTGACCATCGCCATTGGCGTCGGGGTATCCATCGGGCTGGCCCTGCGCCTGCGCCGGCACAACGTGACCATCGAAAAAGACTGGACCCCGCCCGACCGATAGGCGCTTAGAACGGCACGTCGCCTGCCTGTGCGGCGGGCACGATGAATTTCGACACGACCTTCTTGGCGCCCGCCTTGTCGAACTCGATATCCAGCTTGTCGCCTTCGATGCCCATCACGGTGCCATAGCCGAACTTGGTGTGAAACACCCGGTCGCCTTGGGTGAAGGACGACACGGCGGTGGCGTCGATCACCAGCCCGCGCGCCTCGTTCGGGCTGGGTTTGGCACGAAGGTTGCCCTGCGCCTGCATCCGCTTCCAGCCCGGCGAATTATAAGCATCCGCCCGGCTGGCCTTGTCCTCAAGCGGCGAGGCGCCGAAATCGCCCGCAGTGCCGCCATAGCCCCCGCCGTAAAGGCCAGGCGCGGTCAGCACCTCGACATGCTCCTCGGGCAATTCATCGACAAAGCGCGAGGGAAGCTGGCTTTGCCACTGGCCATAGACACGGCGGTTGGCGGCAAAGGAAATCGTGCACACCTCCTCGGCCCGCGTGATGCCGACATAGGCCAGCCGACGCTCTTCTTCGAGGCCCTTCAGCCCGCTTTCATCCATCGAGCGTTGCGAGGGGAACAGCCCATCCTCCCACCCCGGCAGGAACACGGCGGGGTACTCCAGCCCCTTGGCCGCATGCAGGGTCATGATGGTGACTTTTTCCTCGGCGTCGTCGGTGTCATTGTCCATGATCAGACTGACATGTTCCAGAAACCCTTGCAGGTTTTCGAAACTTTCCAACGCCTTGACCAGTTCCTTGAGATTCTCCAACCGCCCCGGCGCCTCGGGCGTCTTGTCGTTCAGCCACATCTCGGTATAGCCGGATTCTTCCAAAATCACCTCGGCCATTTCGACATGGGTGTCGTCCTCGGCGCGCAGCTGGGCATACCAGCGGTCAAGCCCTGCAACCAGCTCGGCCAGCCCCTTGCCGCCCTTGCCCTTGATCGCACCACTTTCGACCGCGATCCGCGCCCCTTCGACCAACGAGACACCGTTTTGCCGCGCCAGCCCCTGAATGGTCTGCACCGCCTTGTCACCCAGTCCGCGACG
>JAUHWP010000032.1 GCA_030424645.1 Alphaproteobacteria bacterium | reverse complement strand
CGTGTTCTACACGCTCTTCAAGGGCAAACGCGTGACCGAGAACAACTATTGGAACGAATACGCAGACACGCTGGAATGGACGCTGCCCAGCCCGCCGCCAGAGCACACCTTTGAAATCCTGCCCAAGCAGGAAGACTGGGACAAAGGTCATTCGCACTAAGCGGACCTTACAAACACCGAAGGCCCGGACATCTGTCCGGGCCTTCGCTTTTCCGGCCTCACGATGTCACAGCATCAGTCAGCCGCGGGCAGCTTCAGTTCAAACCGGTCTTTGCCCCATCCATCCACGCTGGTTCGTGCCCTGATCCAGATCGACTCGACCCCCTCAGGCAGGGATACGTTCGACAGGCTGCGGGTAAAGGGTTGCTCATTGGCATGAGGGTGATGCAGCACACGGGTGCCCAGCGTGTCCCCCACGGCATTCTCGATCCGCCATCCATCGGCATAATCGTCCCACCCTGCCTCGTCATGGGCGATTGTCACCGATACGCTCCAGCCAGACCCTGTTTCGGTGGCGGTCGCCCCCAGTACCTGGGCATCATGGGCGATGGCAGGCGTCGCCGCGCACAGCATCCCGATCCAGACATGTCGCATCACGTAATTCCTTCGTTTCTCTGCAAGCATTCTGAACTTTCGCCACAAGTTTCACCAATCACGTCTGGGCGAGACCACCGTTTGCAGCCCCGACCGCACCGGCATTTCCCCTTGCCTCGCCCCCCGCTCCGGTTTCTGATAGGTCTTCCCGAGATGCAGAAAGCCCGCCGCGATGCCTTATGAATGGATGCCAACCGACGCCCCCGGCGCCCCGAAAGCGGAACTGCACCTGTGGCCCTTTCGCTCTCTGCCGCGCCGCGGTTTCGTCTGGGTCATGGGGCTGGGATTCTCGTTGATGCTGATCCCGCTTCTGGGGCTTCTGGGCACCGCCACATTGTGGTGGCTTCTGCCCTTCGCCCTGGGCGCGATGGGGGCGCTGTGGTTCTTTATCGAGAAAAGCTACAAAGATGGCGAGATCCTTGAAGAACTGCTGATCTGGCCCGACCGGATCGCCCTGACCCGCCACGGACCGGGCCGCAAGGTCCAGCACTGGGAGGCGAACACCTATTGGGTCACGGTCGAGATGCACAAGAAAGGCGGGCCGGTTCCCAACTACGTCACCCTGAAAGGCAATAATCGCGAGGTCGAGATCGGCGCATTCCTGTCCGAAGCCGAACGGCCAAGATTGTATGACGAACTGAGCGAGGTTTTACTGCGGGTCAAATCAATCGGATAGCACGGCGCCTGGACGGGCCGGGCAGGATCTAGCCCAGTTTCTCTTTCACCATCGGGCCGACCTTGCCGAAATCCATCTGCCCGGTGAACTTTTCCTTCAGCACGCCCATGACCTTGCCCATGTCCCGGATGCTGTCGGCCCCAACTTCGGCAATGGCTTTGTCGACGGCGGCGTCGGTTTCCGCGTCGGACAGTTGCTTGGGCAGGAAATCCTCTATCACCTTGATTTCCGAACGTTCTTTCTCAGCCAGCTCAAGCCGCCCGCCTTCTTCATAGGCGCGCGCGCTTTCCTGACGTTGCTTTACCATCTTGCCAAGGATCGCCAGCACGTCCGCGTCCGTGACTTCCACTTCTTCACCCGAACCGCGCATCGCAATATCGCGATCCTTGATCGCGGCGCTGATCAACCGGAGCGTCGACAACCGCTCTGCATCCTTGTTTTTCATGGCCGTCTTCAGGGCGTCATTCACCTGGCTGCGCATGTCCATGGGTTCATCCATTTGCTGTGACCGTTACGAACCTCGCAACTTAGCGAAAAGCCTGATGGCATTCAACCGGACTGATACGAGTCTAACATACTGAAAACAAAGGATATGTAAAATTCACCGTCCGACGCACTGCCCCTTGACCCGGCGGGCCGGCGCCTCTAGTTTCGCGAAGATTTGTCGATCGGGAGTCGCCACATGTCCGCTGCCACCGCCCAAGCCTCAGCACCCGCAAAACCCACCGCCTGCCTGGCCCTTGCCGATGGGACCATATTCTATGGCCACGGGTTCGGTGCAACCGGCATCACCACCGCCGAGCTGTGTTTCAACACGGCCATGACGGGGTATCAAGAGATCATGACCGATCCGTCCTATGCCGGTCAGGTCGTGACCTTCACCTTTCCCCATATCGGCAATGTCGGCGTGAACCCGGAAGATGACGAAACCGGCGACCCGGTCGCTGCTGGCATGGTGGTCAAGTGGGACCCGACCGAGCCATCCAACTGGCGCGCCACCGAGCGGCTGGTCGATTGGCTGGAAAAGCGCGGTCGGATCGGGATCGGCGGCGTGGACACGCGGCGCCTGACCCGCGCGATCCGCCATCAGGGTGCGCCGCATGTGGCCATCGCCCATGACCCCGAGGGCAATTTCGACATCGAAGCCCTGATCACTGAGGCCCGCGCATTTTCGGGGCTGGAGGGGCTGGACCTTGCCAAGGAAGTGACCTGCGCCCAGAGCTATAAATGGGACGAAATGCGGTGGGCTTGGCCGGACGGCTATCCCAAGCAGACCAATCCGCGCCACAAGGTGGTGGCACTGGACTATGGTGCAAAACGCAACATCCTGCGCTGCCTGGCCTCGGCTGGGTGCGATGTCACCGTCCTGCCCGCCACCGCCACGGCAGAGGAGGTGCTGGCACATGACCCCGATGGCGTGTTCCTGTCCAACGGGCCAGGGGATCCTGCGGCCACGGGCGAATATGCGGTTCCGATGATCAAGACCATCCTCGACACCACCGACCTGCCGGTCTTCGGCATCTGCCTTGGGCACCAGATGCTGGCGCTGGCGCTTGGTGCACGGACGATCAAGATGAACCACGGGCACCACGGTGCGAACCACCCGGTAAAGGACAACGACACCGGCAAGGTCGAAATCACGTCGATGAACCACGGCTTCGCGGTGGATACGGCCAGCCTGCCCGAGGGCGTGGTTGAAACCCATGTATCGCTGTTTGACGGATCGAATTGTGGTTTGCGCATGAATGACCGCCCGGTCTTCTCGGTGCAGTATCACCCCGAAGCCAGCCCGGGTCCGATGGACAGTTACTATCTGTTTGAACGGTTTGCCCAGGCGATGGACGCGCGGTCCTAAGCCGCGCGATTTCCGCACATATCCGGTGCTTCTGCTCTTTGGTTAACCGCACGTTAACCAAAGGGGCGCCATGGTCGTTCGGTCCGACATAGGAACGAACACGACGATGCCCAGCACCAACCTGCATCTTGTCCAATCTGGCGCCCCCCCCTTGCCGCAGGCACGGGTTGCGACTGGCCGGACACGCGCCCAGCGCAAGCCGCTTGGGCAAATCCTTGTCGAAATGGGGGCGCTAAGCCCAGAAAACCTTGCCATGGCGGTATCGCTTCAGGCACGCGAGGATGCACGGTTTGGCGACATTCTTCTGACGCAAGGCTGGGTGCGCGAGGCTGATCTTTATGCAGGATTGGCCCGGCAATACGGCTGTCAGATTGCCGACTTGCAGAAACAGCCACCGGATGTCCGCCTGATCGACCAGTTGGGCGCCGCGTTCTGCATCCGAAACGGCATCGTGCCGTGGAAAACGGTTGGTGGGGCGACCGTCATCATCTGTTCACGCCCGGATGAGTTCACCCGGCTTTCGCGCGGGTTCCCCGCCGGCTGGGGCCGCTGCTTTCTGGCCGTCGCGCCCGAGCGGGACATACAGGCCGCGCTGTTGGCGATGCGACACAGATCGCTGGCGCAACTGGCAGAAACACGCGTTTCCGACGCGGAAAGCTGCCGCGGCTGGCGTGCAGGTTCGGTCGCACGTTTTGCAGCCGCCCTGGTCATCGGGCTGTGCGCTGTATTCCTGATCTCGTCTTTCGCGGGCTTTCTGACACTGGTCGTCTGGGCGGTGCTGACCTTGCTGTTGAACTCGGCCCTCAAAGCGATTGCCGCAATCCAGTATTGGCGCAAGGCTGCGGCCGGTCCGCCGGATCACCCTGTTGCGACAGGTTCAAACGGGTTCCTGAAACTGCCGACCGTGTCCATCCTCGTCCCGCTTTACAAAGAGCGCGAGATTGCCGGGCGGCTGGTAAAGCGCCTGGAACGGCTGTCCTATCCCAAGGAGTTGCTGGATGTCTGTCTGGTGGTCGAGGAAGACGACACCCTGACGCAGGCTACGCTGGCCCGCGCGAACCTACCGCGCTGGATGCGGCAAATCGTGGTGCCGCGCGGGGTGGTGAAAACCAAACCGCGCGCGATGAATTTCGCGCTGGATTTCTGCCGGGGGTCGGTGATCGGCGTCTATGACGCCGAAGATGCGCCGGACCCCGACCAGATCCACAAGGTTGTGCGCCGGTTTGGCGAACGCGGGGCCGAGGTGGCCTGTTTGCAAGGCAAGCTGGGCTTCTACAACGCGCGCACCAACTGGCTGAGCCGTTGTTTCACCGTTGAATACGCAACATGGTGGGGGATCGTTCTGCCCGGTGTGGAACGCGCGGGCTTTGCCATCCCATTGGGCGGCACCACCCTGTTTTTCCGCCGAAACGTGTTGGAAGAACTGGGGCGTTGGGACGCGCATAACGTCACCGAAGATGCCGATCTGGGCATCCGGCTGGCGCGGCACGGCTATCGAACCGAGCTGATCGACACGCTGACCGAAGAAGAGGCGAATTGCCGAGTCTGGCCGTGGATCAAGCAGCGGTCGCGCTGGATCAAGGGATACGCCATGACCTATGGCGTTCACATGCGCCAACCCGGGAAGCTGCTCCGCGATCTGGGATGGTGGAAGTTCCTGGGCTTTCAGATCCTGTTTCTGGGCAGCCTGTCACAATTCCTGCTGGCGCCGATCCTGTGGACCTTCTGGGCCTTTCCCCTTGGCCTGCCCCACCCGTTGCGCGGCGTGATGCCCAGCGAGCTTTTGATCATCCTTGGGACGGTGTTCATGGCGACCGAACTGTTGACCATCACCGTGGGTATTCAGGCGGTCAGCAACGCAAAGCTGCGGTGGCTCCGCTTCTGGGTGCCGACGTTACACTTCTATTATCCCCTGGCGTCACTGGCCGCGATGAAAGGGTTTACCGAGATCGTCACAAAGCCGTTTTACTGGGACAAGACCCAGCACGGGAAGTTCGATGCGCCGGAGGTTGAAGCGGTCACTCCCCTGCCATTGAATCCAGCTTGATCCGGGTTTCAAACGCTTTCGAGATATGGGTTTTCAGCGCGGTGTGCGCAGCATCCTGATCACGGGCCTCTATCGCGGTGACGATCGCGTCGTGTTCGCCAATCGCCTTCTCGCTCCGCCCTTCGGCGGCCAGTGAGGTTGTGGCCAGCAATGCCATGGTCCGATGCACAAGGTCCAGTTGCTGCACCAGGTATCGGTTGTGCGACGCAAGGTGCAATTGCTTGTGAAAGCGCCGGTTGGACCGGGCAAGCGCGGCGGGGTCTGACAGGCGCTTTCGATCCTCTTCCACCATGTCGCGCAGCACGCTGATTTCTTCCGGCGTGGCGTGTTGGGCAGCAAGTGACGCGGCCAGACCTTCAAGCGCGGATCGCACCACATAAAGTTCGGCCAGTTGATTGTGGCTCAGCGAAGCAACGATCAGGCTGCGGCCGTCCCGCGTCAAAAGCGATTGTGTTTCAAGCCGCTGCAACGCCTCGCGGATCGGGGTCCGGGACACGCCGAACCTGTCTGCCAGTTCGCTTTCGACCAATCGGTCGCCGGGTTTGTATGTGCCTGTGTCGATCGCTTCGAGGATCAGTTCATAGGCGTCTTTCTGTCCCTGTTTAACGTCTGCCACGCTGTCGTCGTCCATCCTTCGGGAATTTTATCGCGCTACATAACCACGCACGCCCCGTCAAAGCAAACACGAACCGGGCACACACTGTCGCATCCGGTCAGATATCCGGCATACCCCCTTCCCCCCTTTCGCCAAGAAGAGTAGCGTCGCGCCATGGTGAAAGATCAGTTTTCTCACGTCAGCGCCTGGGTCTTCGACCTGGACAACACGCTTTACCCCCCTCATGCGCGGCTGTTCGACCAGATCGAGATTCGCATGACCAACTGGGTGATGCAGGAATTGCGCGTGGACCGGCGCGAAGCTGACCGGCTTCGACAGCACTATTGGAAAACCTATGGCACCACGCTGGCCGGGTTGATGCGTGAACATGGGGTCGATCCCGCACCGTATCTGCACGATGTGCACGACATCTCGATGGAGCATCTGGAGGTCGATCCGGCCCTGGCCGAACACATCCGGTCGCTGCCCGGTCGCAAGATCGTCTATACCAACGGCTCGGCCACCTATGCCGAACGGGTGCTGGCAGCGCGGGGATTGGCCGGGCTGTTTGACGCGGTTTACGGTGTGGAACATGCCGATTTTCACCCCAAACCCGACCGAGCGGCGTTTAACGCCGTGTTTGCCCGTGACGGTCTGACGCCCGAAGTGGCAGCGATGTTCGAAGACGATCCGCGCAATCTGGCCGTGCCGCACGCCCTGGGTATGCGCACGGTTCATGTCGCCCCTGACCCGGCCCCTGCCGACCACATTCACCACCACACTGACAATCTGACCACATTCCTGCGCCAGCTTGTCGACGCCGCCTGCCCAGATGACGCAAAGGAATGACCCATGACGGACCACAGTGCTGACATCTTCATCTCGGGTGGCGGCATCGCCGGACAGGTCACCGCCGCCGCCTTTGCCGAGGCCGGGTTCAGCGTCGTCATGGCCGATCCGTTCACGCCGGTGGTGACTGCGGATGACGACCGGTCCGACTTGCGCTCAACCGCATTTTTGCAACCCGCTCGGCATCTGTTTGACCGGATCGGGTTGTGGCCATTGTTGAAGTCCCACGCCAAACCCCTAGAGCAGCTTGCCGTGATCGATACGGTGGGGTGGCCGCCGGACGTCCGCGACCGGCGGGTGTTCCAATCGGATGATGTGGGCAACGAACCGTTCGGCTGGAACCTAATGAACTGGGTCGTGCGGCGGGAAATCTGGGGCTATCTGCAAGATCAGCCGCGAATGACCGCGCTTTATGGCACCGGCTTTCGGTCGCTGGTGCAACGTACCGGTGAAATCATCGTGACGCTGACCAATGGCGACATCGTGCGTGCGCGGATGGGGATTGCCGCGGATGGCAAATTCTCGCCCTTGCGCGAGGCGGCGGGAATATCGGTATCGACCACACGGTATGGTCAGAAATCGCTGGCCTTCACGATCACGCATGACCTGCCGCACGACAACATTTCCACCGAAATCTATAACGAGGGCGGCCCCTTCACCATCGTGCCGCTGCCCGATATCGACGGACAGAACGCGTCGGCGATTGTCTGGATGAACAAGGGGCCACGCGCGGTCGAGTTGATGAACATGCCCGCCACCGATTTCGAGGAAAACATGTTCGTGCGGTCAACCGGGTTGCTTGGACGGATGCACCTGCAGGGCAATCGTTCAATCTGGCCGATCATCACACAAACCGCCGACCAACTGTCGTCCGGTCGGGTGGCCGTGGTGGCCGAAGCCGCACATGCGCTGCCGCCGATTGGTGCGCAGGGTCTGAACACCTCGTTGAACGATGTGATCGCCTTGCTTGAACTGGCGGAACGCGCGCCGGATACGCTGGGCGATCTGCCGATGATGCAGGCCTATGGCAAAGCCCGCGCCAGCGACATTGCCCGCCGCGCCCGCGTGATCGACCTGTTCAACCGTGTGACCCGGTCGGGCGACGGAGTCATGCAAGCGGTGCGGCTGATCGGGCTGAAAGCGGTGCATGATGTTGCCCCGATGCGCAAACGCGTGATGCGGGCGGGGTTGGGTCCGAAGTAACCCTGCTGCGGCATGCCGCCGCAATGCCGGATTGTCGCATTCCGTTCCGTTCACGGGTGAAAGATACCCCTGCCCCATAGCGAACAGGAGACACCGTCATGACAACAGACCAAACCCCCGAACAGAAAGCCGCCGAGGCACGCGCCGAGAAGATCACGTTTGGCATTTTCGGCGCCATCGTGCTGGCGCTTGTGCTTGGATTTCTGACCATGGGCCTTGCAGGCGTCGGGCTGGTCGCGGTCGCCACGGTTCCGGTGATCTATCTTCTGCTGATCATGATGGCGGGCGGCAAGGGTTGATCGCCAATCATGGCTGACAGCGCGCGGGCAACCCCGCGCGCCGATTGTCAAAGCACTTTCGACAGAACAGCATCCAGCCGCGCGACGCTCGCATCGACATCGTAAAGCTTGTCGAGGCCGAACAGGCCAAGCCGGAAGCTGGAGTAATCGTCGCCCTCGTCACACATCAGGGGCACACCGGCCGCAATCTGGACCCCCTCGGCAGCAAAGGGCTTGCCCGCCTTGATGTCAGGATCGGACGTGTAGGACACGACCACCCCCGGCGCGGTGAACCCGTCAGCTGCCACCGACTTTACGCCCTTCGACGCCAACAGTTCGCGCACCCGGCGGCCTTGTTCCCACTGCGCCTCTCTGAGCTTGTCGAAACCGTAGTCCTTGGTCTCCAACATCGCATCGCGGAAGGCGCGCAAGGCATCGGTGGGCATGGTCGCGTGATAAGCATGGCCACCGCCCTCATAAGCTTCCATGATCGACAGCCACTTGCCCAGATCGACGGCAAACGAGGTCGACGTGACCGATTTGGCCAGACCGCGCGCAGCGGCGTTCATCATTACCAACCCGGCAGAAGGCTGCGCCGACCACCCTTTCTGCGGGGCCGAGATCAGCACATCCACGCCGGTCGCTTTCATGTCGACCCAGGCGCAGCCTGACGCGATACAGTCCAGAACGAAGATGCCCCCCACCGAATGGACGGCATCTGCCACGGCCTTCAGGTAGTCATCCGGCAGGATCATCCCGCTGGCGGTTTCCACATGCGGGGCAAAGACCACATCGGGACGGTCGTCCTTGATCCGGGCCACGACCTCGTCAATCGGGGTGGGCGCAAAGGGCGCGTCGGGCGCATTGCCGACCCGGCGGGCCTTCATCACGGTTTCTTCTGCGGGGATCGACCCCATTTCGAAGATCTGGCTCCACCGGAAGGAAAAGAACCCGTTGCGGATGACCATGACACGTTTGCCGGTGGCAAACTGCCGGGCGACGGCCTCCATCGCATAGGTGCCACCGCCGGGCACAACGGCCACGGCGTCTGCGTTGTAAACCTCTTTCAGCGTGGCCGAGATATCGTTCATCACCCCCTGAAAGGCGGTCGACATGTGGTTCAAAGACCGGTCGGTGAAAACGACCGAGAATTCCAGCATCCCATCAGGGTCGATATCCGGCAATAGGGCTTTCATGGCAGGCTCCGTATCAAAATTCTGCGTTGCGTTCACCGTGACCCAAATCGGCATGGTTTGGAAGGCGTCAAATCGGTCCCGGCCGGCGTTCTTCAGACAGAAGCACGTTCGCTTCCACGTCACCAACTCCGGGCAGCGTCATGATCCGACGCCGGAGCACCCGTTCGAAATCTGCGATGTCGCGGGCAACCACCCGCAAGCGATAATCATACATGCCCAGCACATGTTCGACCGTCTGCACCTCGGGGATGGCCGACACGGCGCGTTCGAAATCTTCAAGGCTGACCCGCCCCTTGGTGGCCAGCTTGATACCCAGAAAAACCGCCACCCCGAAACCAAGCGCCTCGCGATCCAGATCCAGCCGCCGCCCGGCAATGATCCCGTGATCGGTCAAACGCTTGATGCGCCGCCATGTGGCGGGCTGGCTTAACCCGACATCCCGCCCCAAGGCGCCCGCTGACCGAGTGGCATCCTCGGCCAGGGCACGCAGCAGGGCGCGGTCGATGTCGTCCAGCTCGATCACAGCGGCAATGCCTCGTCCGATTTGATCCGGGCCACGTGCATCAACGCCTCGATATCCGCGATATGGGGCAAGGCCAGCAGTTGATCGCGATAGATCGCCTGATAATGTGTCATGTCGCGCGCGATAACCGACAGGCGCAGATCGACGCGGCCCAGAAAGGTCTGTATCTCGATCACCTCGCGAATATCGCGCGCCGCGACGATGAAGTCGTCAAACGCACGGGATTGGGTTTTGTCCAGGGTGATGCGCAAGCTGACCTCGACCGAATAGCCCAACGCACGCCAATTGATGATGGCAC
The DNA here is from genome assembly GCA_030424645.1 of Alphaproteobacteria bacterium. Lineage (GTDB taxonomy): Bacteria > Pseudomonadota > Alphaproteobacteria > Rhodobacterales > Rhodobacteraceae > Aliiroseovarius. Next base: position 18,009 of record JAUHWP010000032.1, on the reverse strand, counting down.
GCGGGCCACGCAAAATGCTCCGGTCCCGCAGCCGTTCAATCCGCCGCGCCAGCCGGGATGCGGACATCCCGGTCAGGTCGGCAAGGTCCGGCAAGGCCATCGTCGGATCGGCCTGCATCTGTCTGAGTATGCGTCTGTCGGTGTCATCAAGCATGATTTCGTCACTATCACCGATTATCGCGAATTAACACCATCAAGATCAGCCAGGATTCTGCGGCTTCCCATCTCGCCTCCGCGCGCAACCCCACTATGATGCCCGTCAGAACGAAACCCATGCAAGGAGCGCCCGATATGCGCGTTTATTACGATCGCGATTGCGACATCAACCTGATCAAGGACAAGAAAGTGGCCATTCTGGGCTATGGCTCGCAAGGTCACGCGCACGCGCTGAACCTGCGCGACTCGGGCGCCAAGAACGTTGTGGTCGCCCTGCGCGAAGGCTCGAAATCCGCCAAGAAGGCCCAATCCGAAGGGCTGGACGTCATGGGCATCGCCGAAGCCGCAGCCTGGTGCGACCTGATCATGTTCACCATGCCCGACGAACTTCAGGCCGAAACCTATAAGAAATACGTGCATGACAACCTCAAGCCGGGGTCCGCGATTGCATTTGCCCACGGCCTGAACGTGCATTTCGGCCTGATCGAGCCGAAAGAAGGCGTGGATGTGATCATGATGGCCCCCAAAGGCCCCGGTCACACCGTGCGCGGTGAATATGTCAAAGGCGGCGGCGTGCCCTGTCTTGTGGCTGTTGACACCGACGCCACCGGCAAGGCGCTGGAAATCGGCCTGTCCTATTGTTCGGCCATCGGTGGCGGTCGTTCGGGCATCATCGAAACCAACTTCCGCGAAGAATGCGAAACCGACCTGTTCGGCGAACAGGCGGTTCTGTGTGGCGGCATCGTTGAACTGATCCGTTGCGGCTTTGAAACGCTGGTCGAAGCCGGCTACGCCCCCGAAATGGCTTACTTCGAGTGCCTGCACGAAACCAAGCTGATCGTCGACCTGATCTATGAAGGCGGCATCGCGAACATGGATTACTCGATCTCGAACACGGCAGAATACGGCCAGTATGTCACCGGCCCGCGCATCCTGCCCTACGAAGCCACGAAGAAAGCGATGAAAGAAACGCTCGCCGACATTCAGTCGGGCAAGTTCGTGCGTGACTTCATGCTGGAAAACGCTGTTGGTCAGCCGACCATCAAAGCGTCGCGCCGTGCCAATGACGAGCATCAAATCGAAGTCGTGGGCAAGAAACTGCGCGACATGATGCCCTGGATTTCCGCAGGCAAGCTGGTCGACCAAGAAAAGAACTAAGACAGACGACAGTCCAAGGAAAGGGCGACCCCGGCGGTCGCCCTTTTTGTGTTTTCAGGCGGCACACGCCCCGACGAAACAGGTGCCAAGCACCCTGTCCCAACCATCGCTGTAGTTGCCACGCCGTTCCCCGGCCGCATCGCCCCAGATCTCCCACCCGGAATGGGTCAGCGTCACCTGTGTCGACCCGTCACCCTGCCCCTCGAACACCACATCGACCCGCGTTGGCGCGTCGGCGTTGTTGCCCGGATGCCATGTCATGGCGAGCTTTCGACCGGCTTCGAACTCCAACACCTCGCCCCAGTCGGCGCGGGAGCCGTCAAACATCGTTTCATACACCGCCCCACCCACGCGCGGCTCGATGGTGACGGCGAGGGCGGACTTATCTTGGCCCGCCGACACGGCGTGACTGTCAAGCGGCCACCACGATGCGATACGGTTTACGAAGACATCAAAAGCGTGACCGGGATCACAAGCCACAGTTACCGTTTTCACTATTGGGTCAGTCATCCAGGCCATCCTTTCCATTAACCTCTTCTGCGAAACGCGCCATGACCTTGCTCCAGTGCCGGTCCAGCCATGTCCGCAATTGCGCCAACCCCTCGGGGCGGACCGCATAAATTCGGCGCGCACCCTCGGCCCGACACGTGACAAGCCCGGCGTCCGACAACACCTTCAAATGCTGTGACACGGCGGGGCGGCTGACAGGCATGTCCTGCGCCAGCTGACCCACCGGGCGCGGGGCTTCCGCAAGCGCTTCGAAGATCTGTCTGCGGGTCGGATCGGCAAGTGCCACAAGCGATTCTTGGTAAGTCATTACTTACCGTAAGCTATAACTTACAAAATATCAAATTCAACGGATGACAGTACAGAACTCGCGGGGTAAGTGGGACGCATGACAGACAATCCCACCACCCGCGATTGGGCGGGCGTTACCGCGCTTGGCCTGATTTGGGGCGCTACTTTCATGGTGGTGGCAATCGCGCTTGACGGCTATGGCCCGGTGACGGTCGCAGCGGCACGCACGACGCTCGGGGCGGTTGCGCTGCTTATGGTAATGGGGGTGACCGGGCGCAGCTTCCCGCATCGGGATCGCACACTTTGGGCCTATATCGCCCTGATCGGCCTTTTGTCGACCGCGCTTCCCTTTGTATTGCTGAGTTGGGGCCAACAATACGTGCCGTCGGCCTTTGCCGGCCTGTCGATGGCAGCAATCCCACTGATGGTGCTGCCTTTGGCGCATTTCTTTTCAGACGAACCCTTGAATACACGCAGGCTTGTTGGCGTTTCTCTTGGGTTTTGCGGGGCTTTGGTGCTGATCGGACCGGGTCTGGCACAGCTTGGGCAAGGGGCCGAACCCCTGGCGCAACTGGCCTGTCTCGGCGCCGCCCTGTGCTATTCCGTGGCGTCCATCTTCACACGGCGCTGCCCGCCGATCGACCCGGTAACGCTGGCGGCCCTGACATTGGTTGTGGGTTCTGTGTTCCTTGTTCCGACCATGCTGATGACCGAGGGGCTGCCGGGCTGGAACGGATCCCGGTCCGGGCTGGCCATCGTCGTGCTGGGATTGGTGCCAACCGCCCTGGCAACGCTGCTGAGGGTTTCGATCATCCGCAGCGCCGGATCGGTGTTCATGTCACTTGTGAACTATCAGGTGCCTGTGCTGTCGATGGTGTTCGGCGCATGGGTCCTGTCCGAAGCGCTGCCCCTGCGTTTCTTCGTGGCGCTGGCGATGATCCTCAGCGGCCTTGCCATCAGTCAATGGTTCAGCCTGAAAAGGTTGCTTGGCGGCGCGTGATCCCGTGATCCCAGATCAGGTTGCCGATGCGACGGTTTCCACCTCGGCCACGATGCCATCGACAACTTCTTCAAGCAGCGCGCCATCCTCGCATTCCGCCATGACGCGGATCAACGGCTCGGTTCCCGACTTGCGGATCAACAGGCGGCCCTGCCCGTTCAACCGTGCCTCGGCATCGGTGATCACGCTCTTGACGTTGTCCGCTTCCAGCGGGGTCTGGCCCGCCTTGTAGCGCACGTTTTTCAGAAGCTGCGGCACCGTGTCGAACACCTTGCACAGCTCGGACGCGGGTTTGCCGGTCTCGATCATGCAGGCAAGAAACTGAATGCCCGCCAGCAATCCGTCGCCGGTTGTCGCAAAATCGGTCATGACGATATGGCCCGATTGCTCGCCACCAAGATTGTAGCCACCGGCACGCATCGCCTCGACCACATGGCGGTCGCCGACCTTGGTGCGCAGAAGCTCAAGCCCTTGTGCCGCCATGAACCGCTCCAGGCCGAGGTTGGACATCACGGTCGCCACCAGCTTGCCGCCTTTCAGCCGCCCTTCCCTGGCCCAGTGGCTGGCGAACAGCCCCATGATCTGATCGCCGTCGGCCACCTGACCGTTCTCGTCAATGATCATGATCCGGTCGGCATCGCCATCAAGACATATCCCCAGATCCGCCCCGGTTTCGACAACCGTCCTGGCGGCCAGCGCGGTGTCGGTCGACCCGCAGCCCTTGTTGATATTGGTGCCATCGGGCGCAACGCCAACCGGCACGATCTCGGCCCCCAGTTCCCACAGGGTTTCCGGCGCGGTGCGATAGGCCGCCCCGTTTGCGCAGTCGATCACCACCTTGATCCCGTTCAGCCGCTTGTTTTCCGGGAACGTGGTCTTGAGGTATTCGGTATAGCGCATCCGCCCTTCGTCGATCCGCTTGGCCCGCCCGATATTCTGGGGCTGCACCGGGTCCACGCCGTCATGAACGAACTGCTCGATCTGGGCTTCGTCTTCGTCCGACAGCTTGAACCCATCCGGACCAAAAAACTTGATGCCATTGTCGTGAAACGGATTGTGTGAGGCCGAGATCATGATCCCCAGATCCGCACGCATCGAATGCGTCAGACGCCCCACCGCGGGGGTCGGCACCGGACCAAGCAACAGCACATTCATGCCGGTCGAGGTCAAACCGGCCGTCAGCGCGTTTTCCAGCATGTAGCCCGACAGGCGCGTATCCTTGCCGATCACAACCCGGTGTCCGTTCAGACCATCCCGGCGAAAGTGACGGCCCGCCGCCGCGCCAAGCTTCAATGCCATATCCGCCGTCATCGGCCAGCTGTTCGCCAGCCCGCGCACGCCATCGGTTCCGAAAAGCTTGTCAACCACTGCTCAGTTTCCTCTTTCCACCATTGCCTGTTGCAGGCGAAGGGCCTGCCGGGTCTCGCACGTGTCATGCACCCGCAGAATCTGTGCGCCCTGCTGGATGCCATGCAGCGCAAGCGCCACGGATCCCGCCATCCGGTCTTTCGCTGTCTCGACCTGCCCGATGGTTCCAACGAGCCGCTTGCGCGAGACACCCAGAAGGATCGGCAGGCCCAGATCGTGTAACAGCGACAGGTTCTGCAGCAAAGTCACATTGTGTTCCAGAGTCTTACCAAACCCGATACCGGGATCGGTCACGATCCGCTCACGGGCGATGCCACGGCTGGTCGCAAAGCCGATCCGTTCGTCCAGAAAATCCATCACGTCGAACAGGACATCATCATATCGCGGATCGTTCTGCATGGTATCCGGCAGGCCCTGTGCGTGCATCAGGCAGACCGGCACATCCCGCTCGGCAACCAGGTCGGCAAGCTCGGGGTCGAAGGTAAGGGCCGCCACGTCATTGACCATATCAGCGCCCGCATCCAGCGCCGCTTCGGCGACACGCGCCTTGCGGGTGTCGATCGAGATCGGGGTGGCGATCCCGGCATCGCGTATCGCTTCGATGACCCTTGCGGTGCGGCGAATTTCCTCGTCCACCGGCACTTCGTCCGCGCCGGGTCGGGTGCTTTCTCCGCCGATGTCCAGAATATCGGCGTCCTCTGCCATCTGCCGGGCGCGGGCAACCGCGGTTTCAAGCGTGATGTGATCGCCACCGTCGGAAAAGCTGTCCGGTGTCACATTCAGAACGCCCATGATCCGGGGCCGGTCCATCGTCAAACCGCATATCGGGGCGCGCGTCCGGGTAAGCCGGACCCGATCGTCGCGCGCGCATTCGGCCAATGCAGTCCGGGCGGTCGGACCATCGCGATGGCGCGCAAATACCTCGTCGAACCAAAGGTCGGCGGCCCCGGCGAGGGGTTGCCCCGCAAAGGGCGCGCCGAACCGCGCTATGGGTTGCAGACGTGCAGTCATGGCAGATCGGCCAGACCGCTGTGGCCCCGGCCGGCCGTTACGAAGGCGTCGGCGCCCATAACAGCGGCAAACCATCGGGCAAGGTTCTGCGGGGTCGCATCGTCGGGACCGTCCACAGCATCCAGCACCAGCTTTGCGGGCGCCCAGACACTGATCTGGTTGTTTTTCATGCCCCAGTCCAGCTCGGTCCTTGTGCCGACCACGACGCACCGCGCGTCGATGGACGACAGGCGCCACGCGTTCTGCTCGATCGCCAACAGGTCGATATGACGCTGCGCGGCGTGATCTTCGACCTCTGGCACAGCAGCATCGGCAGGACCGACGCACAGCACGAATGCGCGCGGGTCCGCGCCCAGACGATCCAGGAACAGCGGCAACCCGGGGTCAGAAATCGCATCGTTTTCAAGAAAGATCACCCGCAGGGCCGGGACCATGTCGGGATCACGCTGCGGGGTGGCCGCGCCGCGTATCCGCACGATCTCGACCCCCAGCTTGCCGGGGCCACGATCCAGTTTCTCGATCCGAACAAAAACACGCAACGGCTGCGGTTCAGACAGGATCCGATCTGCAACCCGCTCGGCCAGGGTTTCAAGCAGGTTCAACCGCTCGGCCGCCAGTTCCGCCTCGATGGCCTCGGTGATGGTGTCATAGGACAGGATATCATCCACATCGTCGGTTTGCGCACCATCGCTTGACGCGACTTCAACCACGACGCTGAAGCTCAGCCGTTGGGTTGTATCGCGTTCGGACTGGAACGCCCCGATCTCGACCTCGACCATATGATCGCGCACGGAAATACGGTCGGGTTCAGCGGTCGCACCCGCCTGTGCCACAGCGCGCGCATCCAATGGCGCAAAGGCGGTCGAGCTGTCGTCTGTCATCCTGACCCTCATCTTCAGCGTTTCGAGATTAGGCCGCATCGCAGCCTGATTTCGAAACGCCCACAAACCCAACAGGTTCCAAGCGTTTCGACATACCGTCATGTAACAGAAAATCGGAACGCTTCCAGATGCGGCCACATTGCCCTTTTTGCCGGTCGGATTGCCAGTGCAAAACGACATCGCCACCCAGGGGTGGGCAAACGAATTCTTAGCGATAGAAGCGATGAACACCGATTTTCACCGTGCGCGTCAGCCGGCTGGCCCAGGACGGCGCGACGGCGCTGGTGTGATAATGTGTGGCCCCATCCGTCAGCGGACGCTCAGTGCCGTCGATCACCGCGCGCGCAACCTTGCCCAACCGGGCAAACATGGCGGGTTCATGGATCACTTCGGGTCGACCGTCACAGGTAAAGGTGAACTGGCAGGCATATTTGCGGCCCGTGCCCTGATTGATCACCCCACAGACCGAATTCGGATAACGCGGGTGATCGACCCGGTTCATAATCACTTCGGCCACCGCGAACTGCCCCTTGATCGTTTCCCCACGCGCTTCGAAATACAGCGCTTCGGTCAGGCAACGCCACTCGGCGTCCTGCCGGGGTGCGGGCTGCGTTGCCAGCCATTTCGACGAATATTTCGTGGCCAGAACCTCGTTCGACGCGCCGGCTTTGCGGGGCGTGGGCAGAATGCCAAGGGCGGCGATGCGGTCGCCTGCCATGGCTCCGACGCCGGCACGATCATGCTGCAACAGCACACCGAACGGCACGGCAATGCTTTCCGCGGCGGCCTTTTCCGGCAAAAAAGCGGGCGCGATCACAACGCACAACCCCACTGCCACCTTCTGAAGAAGCTGGAACATTCGTCATCCCCCCACACCGGAAAACGTCTGGTTTCTGGTCGGTTGGGTACAAAATATTCGGGCTTCGGTCCAGTCAGGCAGGTTGTCACAGGGGACACGGCACCGCCACGGCCTGCGATACAGATTGCCGCCAGAATAGTTTAATATTTATATTTCAATCTGTTACGTCAAGGCTTCCCACCCGCCCTTCAAGCGCAAGATGAGCAGCGGCCAGACGGGCGATTGGAACGCGAAACGGCGAACAGGACACGTAGTCGAAGCCCGCATCGCGACAGAATCGGATCGATTCCGGGTTGCCGCCATGTTCGCCGCAGATCGACAGGGTCAGGTCGTGGTTCACGTCACGCCCGCGTGTCGCGCCGATCTGCAACAACTCTCCGACCCCGTCGGCGTCCAGCATGTGAAACGGGTCTTCCTCGTAAACACCTTGCGCCACATATTCGCCCATGAACCGGCCCGCATCGTCGCGCGACAGGCCATAGGTCATCTGGGTCAGGTCGTTGGTGCCGAAGGACATGAAAGCGGCATGTTGTGCAATCTCGCCCGCGCGCAGGGCTGCACGCGGTGTTTCCACCATTACCCCCAAACGATAGGTAAAGTTCGAACCGGTTTCGATGCGCACCTCGGCAGCCACGGCATCGACCCGAGCCTTCACCATCTCGACCTCGCGCTTGGCCGATACCAGCGGGATCATGATCTCGGGCACCACCGGATCGCCCGATTTCGACGCCTCGATCGTGGCTTCGAAAATGGCGCGGGCCTGCATGTCATAGATTTCAGGCACCGTAATGCCCAGACGCACGCCACGCATCCCCAGCATCGGGTTGAATTCCCGCAACCCCTCTACCCGGCGCTCGACATCGCGCAGGGGCAGGTCCAGCGCCTCGGCCAATTCGCGCAAACCTTCGCGCCCGTGTGGCAGAAACTCGTGCAAGGGCGGGTCGAACAGGCGGATGCAGACCGGCAGGCCCTGCATGATCTCGAACAGTTCGGTGAAATCGGCGCGCTGCATCGGCAGCAGGCGATCAAGCGCCGCCCGGCGATCATCGGCGTGGTCGGCAAAGATCATCTCGCGCATGGCAAGAAGACGATCGTCGTCGATGAACATATGCTCGGTCCGGCACAGGCCGATCCCTTCGGCGGCAAACATCCTTGCGTTGCGCGCATCGGGTGGCGTGTCGGCATTCGCCCGCACGCCGATATCGCGAAACTCGTCGGCCCAGGTCATCAGGGTCTGGAATTCTTCGCCCAGTTCCGGCGGCAGCATCTTCACCGCCCCCACATAAGCAACACCCAGCGCGCCATCAATGCTGATCACGTCACCTTCGGCAAACTCGCGCCCGTCCCTGGCGATCAGCTTGCGTTGCCTCTTGTCAAGCGATAGGTCCTGCGCCCCGACCACACAGGGCAGGCCAAGCCCCCGCGCGATGACCGCGGCATGGCTGGTGATCCCCCCCCGAACCGTCAGAATGCCCTTGGCCGCGTGCATACCGCGAATATCTTCGGGGCTGGTTTCATTGCGCACAAGAACGCAGTTTTCACCCTGCGCCGCCATCGCCTGCGCGGCACGGGCATTGAACACAATCTTGCCGGTCGCCGCCCCCGGACTGGCGGCAATGCCCTTGGCAAAACGGTCGCGCTTGTCCTCCGGGTCGAACTGGCTGTGCAGCAGTTCGCTCAGCGCGCGGGGCGGGATCCGCAAGACAGCCTCTTCCCGCGTGATGATGCCGTCCTTGGCCAGCGATACGGCAATGCGCACATTGGCCCGTTCGTTGCGCTGGACCCGCACCGCATCAAGGATGAACAATTCCTCGTTGTCGATGGTGAACTCGATCTCCATCTCTTCGCGCAGGCGCGTGCGGCACAACTCGCCATACTTCACCAGATTGGCAAAGTTGATCGGCAACACCTCTTCGATCGAACGCCCGCGGCGGTCTTTCGTCAGATACATAACGTCGCGATCTTCGGCATCTGCCAGCGCATCCCGCCCCTGGCTTTTGCACAGGTATCGCCCGCGAATTTCCCGATGCCCCGTTTGACCATTGACGAACTGGATGACGCCTGACCCGCAGACGCTTTGCCCGACACCCAGCGCCATCTTCTGAACCACCAGCCCCAGCCCCGCATCCGCAGGCGCGCCCTTGGCCTGGCGCAAAAGCCGTGCGGTGGTGCCTTCCCATGCCCGCGCCATCGAGCGCAGGATCTCGGCCAGTTGCTCTTTGGGGTCTTGCGGGAAGTAGCTTTCGGTTTCTTCCTCATAAAGCTCAAGCGCAGCGCGAAGGGCATCCGAGGACGGCGACGAAAACGTGTCGAACTCATCCGGGTCCAGACGCCCGACATGCACAGCGTAAGACTGGATGAACCGCAGATACAGCGCATTTGCCGCGGTTTCGCCATGGCTTTTGGTCAGCTTTGCATGAACCGCATCGTTCATCCCGATGTTCAGAATGGCCCCCGGCCCGCCCCAGTCGGGATCTTCCGACGACGGGCGCACCGACACCAGCGGGTCGGGGCCGAACAGGTCAAGCATCACCCGCAGATCGGGCATGTCGCCCGCAGATATGCCGTGCACCGCTTCGAAGCTGAGCGCGACGGTGCGCGGCACCGGCATATCCAGCCGGATCAGGCGTTGCAGGCATTTCGCCCGCCCACCATGGCGTGCATTCTCGATCGCCGCTGTTGGCGTGATCTCGGTAAAGGTCATGTTACCCACTTTTCTGCACCGCAGCGCAAATATCCTAAATCACCATAGCGAGCGCGGCGCACCGCACAAGTGTTACGTTCGGGGCAACCCGTGTAACAGAATGAGACATTCGCCGGCGCGGACCGGATCAGCCTTCGACACGCGACAGATCGGCAACGCCCGCGCAGGTCATGCGGATACGTGACAACAGGTTCAGCCGGTTGCGGCGCACCACCTGATTGTCGGTATTGATCTGAACCGCCTCGAAAAACGCATCAATGGGCGCGCGCAGATTGGCCATCGCCTGCATGGCGGCGGCGAAATCTTCGGCCTCCATCGCCGGCTTGATCGCAGCTTCCGCGGTATCAAGGGCGGCAAACAGCGCCTTTTCCTCATCCGCTTCGGCGAATTTCAAATCAGCGCCGTAAGAATACTCCACCCCGTCCTTTTCCTCGGCCTGCGCCAGGATATTGCTGGAGCGTTTGACCCCCTGCAACAGGTTCTCGCCGTCATCCGTGGACAGGAAGGCGCCCAACGCCTCGGCGCGTTTGACCAGCAAGGTCAGGTCATCGTTGCCCGGCATGGCAAGGCAGGCGTCGATCACGTCATGGCGGACGCCCTTGTCGCGCAGATAGACCTTCAGGCGGTCATGGAAAAAGCCCAACAGGTCGCGCGATGTATCGGGCAGGCTGTCCTTGACCTTTTCCAGATGCTTGGACAAATCCCCATCGAAATGATCCAGCACCGTGCGGATGGCGGCGCCGAACACACCATGATCGGCAATCTCGTTATCCAGATCACGCAGCAGGGCATTGCGCACCGCTCCATCGTCATCCAAGGCAATCTGGTGGCGCAGCAATTGCGCATCGAACAGCTGGTCCAGCGCGAGGCGCAGATCGTTATCCAACACCAACCGGATCACCCCAAGCGCCGCACGCCGCAGGGCAAACGGGTCTTTCGATCCCGTGGGCTTTTCGTCGATGGCCCAGAACCCGGTCAGCGTGTCCAGCTTGTCGGCCAGCGCAACCGCCACCGAAACGGGTGCCGACGGCACATCATCCGAGGGGCCAAGCGGCGAATAATGTTCGACTGCTGCATTCGCAACCTCAACCGGATGCCCGGCGGGGCCGGCATAGTATTTGCCCATCAGGCCCTGTAGCTCGGGAAACTCATAGACCATCTCGGAGGACAGGTCGGCCTTGGCCCAGCGCGCGGCTTGCGTGGCCAGATCGGGGTCAGCACCGACCGAAGGTGCAATGGCGCCGGCAAGTTGCGCGATCCGTTCGATCCGCTCGCCCTGCGTGCCCAGCTTGTTGTGGAAGGTGACGTTTGCAAGGCTGTCAAGCCACGCCTCGGCCCCCGCCTCGGCCACGCGCAGGTCGTTTTCCCAGAAGAACTTGGCATCGGCCAGACGGGCCGACAAAACCTTTTGGTTGCCTGCAAGGATGGTCGCGCCATGATCCGCCGTTTCGCGGTTGGCGACGGTCACGAATTTCTCGATCAGGCCGGTTTTCGGGTTCTTCACAGAAAAGAACTTCTGATGCTCACGCATCGAGGTTTGCAGGACTTCGGGCGGCAGGGGGATGAACTCGTCAGCAATGTCACCCATCAGCACCACGGGCCATTCGACCAGCCCGGCAACCTCTGCCAGCAGGCCCTTGTCTTCGACCAGTTCCAGCCCTTGGGCGAAGGCGGCGTTCTGCGCTTCGGCCCAGATATGGTCGGCACGTTCCTCTGGCGACAGGATGACCCTGGCGGCCTTCAGCTTGGTTTCGTAATCGGCAAAGCCGGTCACCGCAAAGCGACCGGGCGCCATGAAACGATGGCCTTCGGTGGTGTCACCGGCCTTGATGCCATCGATGTCCAGCGGCACGACGCTGGCACCCGTTTCGTCCGACAGGATGCACAGGATCGAATGCAGCGGACGGACCCATCGCAGGCTGCCTGCGCCCCAGCGCATGGCCTTGGGCCAGGGGAAGCTGCGGATCGCGGCTTCCAGCACCTCGGCGATGATCTCGGCGGCCGGGCGGCCCTTCTTTTCGATCAGCGCGAAATAGACCGGGCCTTTCGGGGTGTCACGTTCTTCCAACTGGTCACGGGTCAGGCCCGCACCGCGCAAGAAGCCGTCGATCGCCTTGTCAGGCGCGCCCGCTTTCGGGCCTTTGCGTTCTTCGCGTGTGTCGGGTGATTTCTCCAACAACCCCTCGATGGCCAGCGTAAGACGACGGGGCGTCGACAGGGCAGCCGCGCCCGCATAGGTCAGCCCCGCCTCGACCAGACCATCGGTCACTAGCTTTTTCAGATCATCCGCGGCGCGTTTTTGCATACGCGCGGGGATTTCTTCGGAAAACAGTTCAATCAGCAGGTCGGGCATATGGTTCACTCGCTGTATTTTTCGTTCAGCTGGTGCCAGGCATAACCCCGGCCGTCGGGGAAGATCGCAACAACGCGATCCACCCCGTCCTGAATGTTGCGTTCGCCCAGAAAGGCAATGGCTTCGCCGGTTTCCAACGCGGCCCCGATCTGGTCGGCATCAAAACAATCGAACCAACCGGGCGCGGTCAGGGGCGTGGCCTGATCATAGGTTTCAAATGTCTCGGTCAACATCGCAAGGCTCATCGTGGTGGTGAAACACCCCCGGAACCTGAGCGGAGAGCTGTCGGCGTCGATCCCCTGAAAGCTGTCATAAAGCACCACTTCCGGTTCGCCCGTCACGACATTCGTCATGCGCAGCTCGGTGTTCAGCGACACATCGTCGTAAAAAGCGTAAAGTTGCAGCCAATAGATGGCGATGCCCGCGATCAGTGCCGTTGTCACGATAAGTATCCCAATGATCTTGCCGCTCACGCCGCATCCCCGTCGGTCCAGCCCCCGGCGCGGGTTTGCACGAAGGCATCTGCGCACAGCTTTGCCAAAGCCCGCACCCGCCCGATGTAAGCCTGACGTTCCGTGACCGAGATCACGCCGCGTGCATCCAGCAGGTTGAACAAATGGCTGGCCTTGATGCACTGGTCATAGGCCGGGTGGGCCATGACGATGCGCTTGCCGGTCTTGGGGTCCAGATGAGTCTGATCAAGGATCTTCCGGCATTCCTCCTCGGCCTCTTCAAACTGTTTCAGAAGCACGTCGGTGTTGGCCACGTCGAAGTTCCAGCGGGCGTATTCTTCCTCGGTCTGCTTGAACACATCGCCATAGGTCAGCGGGATCGGCGCGCCGGGGTCGTTGAACGGCATATCCATGACATGATCGACGCCAAGGATATACATCGCCAAACGCTCTAGCCCATAGGTCAGTTCGCCCGAGACCGGGTGGCAGTCATAACCCCCGACCTGTTGGAAATAGGTGAACTGGCTGACTTCCATGCCGTCGCACCAGACCTCCCACCCCAGCCCCCAGGCGCCAAGCGTGGGGCTTTCCCAGTCATCCTCGACAAAGCGGATGTCGTGCAGCTCCATGTCGATGCCGATGGCTTCGAGCGACCCAAGATACAGGTCTTGCAGGTTGGGCGGGCTGGGTTTGATCAGCACCTGATACTGGTAATAGTGCTGCAAGCGGTTGGGGTTTTCGCCATACCGCCCATCGGTCGGGCGGCGCGACGGCTGCACATAGGCCGCCGCCCATGGCTGTGACCCAAGCGAGCGCAGCGTGGTCGCCGGGTGAAACGTGCCCGCGCCGACCTCCATGTCGTAAGGTTGCAGCATCGCGCAGCCCTGCCCGGCCCAATAGGATTGAAGCCGCAGGATGATGTCTTGAAAGCTTTTCGGACGCGTGTCGCTCGTGGCCATGGCCTTGCCCATCTGGTCGTTGCCGGAATATCAGCCCTCAATACGGCCTGCCCCCCAAAGGGTCAACGCGTGAAAACCCCTGTTTCAGTGTGCGGGTGCGGCCCCGACGCCAGCCTTGTCGACGTTTCGCGCAAAAATAGCCAAACGCGCTGGACCCGCCGCACGAAACTGTCATATTGCCACCCTGTTATTGACCGTATCCGGGTGGAATATACTATCAGCCCGGAAATTTACCCAGCCACGCCACGAAGGCCACGAGGATCCATGACCAAACGCATAGCTGCAGCCCTTTTCACCGGACTTGCGACCAGCCTGATCAGCCTGCCGGTAATTGCCCAGCAGACATCATCGGGCGCCACCGGGGTGCAGGCCGAAAACCTGTTCTGGATCCAGATCGAAGCACAGCCGACATTGTCCGAAGCCGAAGCGCGGGTGCGCAATTATGCCGCGCGGCTTGAAGGGGTGAACGGGTTTCGCATCGGCGGCAACTGGTATGGTATCGTCCTTGGCCCCTATACCGAGGATGCGGCCAATATCCAACTGCGGACCCTGAGAAACGCCGGGCTGATCCCGCGCGACAGCTTCATCACCTTTTCCAACAGGTTGCGGCAACAGTTCTGGCCGGTCGGGGCCAATGCGCTGAACACCAACCCGCTTGAGGCATCGGACGCCGACCAGATCCCTGCGGATCAGGCCCAGCAACCCGCTGAGGGCGATCAGATCGCCGCGGTGACGCAGCCCGACGCATCGCCGATCCTGACCCAGCCCGAACCACCACGGGACGAAACCCGCCGCGAGGCATTGGACAGCGAGCGCCTGTTGGATCGCGACGCGCGCAAGGCGTTGCAGGTCGCGTTGCAATGGGAGGGGTATTACACATCTGCCATTGACGGCGCGTTCGGGGCCGGCACCCGCAGGTCTATGGCGGCCTGGCAAACCGACAAGGGTTATGATCCGACCGGCATCCTGACCACTCGCCAGCGCGAAGAGCTGTTGGCAAGTTTTCAGGCCGTCATCGCATCGCTGGGCATTCGGCCCTATGAAGATATTCAGGCGGGCATTTCAGTTGCCATTCCCGGCGCCATGGTGGAATTCGCCCGCTATGAAGCCCCTTTCGTACATTTCGACACCACGGGCGACAGTGGCGTGCGCGTCGTGCTGATCAGCCAGACCGGCGATCAGGACACGCTTTATGGCCTGTATGACATCCTGCAATCGCTTGAAATCGTGCCGGTCGATGGCCCGCGAGAGCGTAACAAGTCGTCGTTCACGATCGAAGGCACCGACAGCCGGATCACCTCTTACACGCAGGCGCAACTGGTCGACGGAACGGTCAAGGGCTTTACCCTGATCTGGCCGCTGGGCGACGAGAAACGTCGCAACATGGTCCTGCAGGACATGAAGGCCAGTTTTACCTCGCTTGGGCCTCAGGCACTGGCAGACAATGCCGGGCTGGACGCCGCAACCCAAAGCCTTGACTTGCTGTCCGGTCTGGAAATCCGCACGCCCGAAATGTCGCGATCCGGGTTCTATGTTGACGCCAAGGGAACGGTTCTGACCACGGCCGAGGCCGTCACCGGATGCAGCCGCATCACGGTGAACGAGGATTACGTTGCCGATATTTCTGCCGTGGACGAGGCACACGGACTGGCGCTTCTTACACCGCAGGTTCCGCTGGCCCCGCTGGCCCACGCGGCCTTCCTGACCGTCGATCCGCGCCTGAAATCCGATGTTGCGGTGGCAGGCTACAGTTACGAGGGCCGGCTGAGCGCGCCCAGCCTGACCTATGGCAGCCTGTCCGAGCTGACCGGACTAAACGGCGAGGCCGAGTTGAACCGCCTGACCCTTGCGGCGCTGCCGGGGGATGCTGGCGGCCCGGTGCTGGACGCAGGCGGTGCGGTCATGGGGGTGCTGTTGCCGAACCAGGCACCCGCAGGTCGCACCCTGCCCGACGGTGTCAGTTTCGCACTGGATGCCGGAGTGGTCACGTCGTTTCTGGCAGATCACGGGGTGACACCGGATGCCACCGATGCCGCCGCGTCGCTGGACCCTGTGGAACTGAGCGCGCGGGCTGCGGACATGACCGTTCTGGTCAGTTGCTGGAAATAGGTGGCAAACCCGGCCTGTCCTGCCCGCTGCGAACGCAGGGGCCGTTTCATCCTCGCCAGAACGTCACGGTGAACAGGACATAAACGGCCATCAGCTCCAGCCGGCCGATCAGCATCGTTATGGCCAGGATCCACTTCGCGGTATCGTTCAGGCTGCCGAAATTGCCCGCCGGGCCGATGATATCGCCCAGGCCCGGACCGATATTCGCAACCGCTGTCGCCGCCCCGGAAACCGAGGTGGTGAAGTCCAGCCCGGTCATGCCCAAAAGCACGGCGACAATCCCCAGCGTCACCACGAAAAACACGAAGAACCCCATCACCGAGGACAAGACATCGTCATCCACACGGCGCCCGGCATAGCGTGGCGTAAACATCCCGTGGGGCGAATGGATCGACCGGATTTGCGCCTTGATCGACGAGAACAGAAGCTGGTAGCGGAACACCTTGATTGAACAGGCCGTCGATCCCGCGCAGCCGCCGATCAGGCCAAGGAAGAAAAAGACCACCACCGGGAATGCGCCCCAAAGCTGGTAATCCACGCTGGCATAGCCGGTGCCGCTGATGATCGAGGTTACGTTGAATATCCCTTCGCGAAACCCGTGCTCCAGATGGTCGCCATTGGCAACCAGCCGGTAAACGGTCATCGCCAGCGTGATCGTCAGGATGATTATCAGATAGGTCCTGATCTGGGTGTCATGCAAAATGGGTCGCGCCGTGCCACCAAGCAGCTGGATATAACGCACAAACGGCAGGCTGGCCAAAATCATGAACACCGACGCGACATATTCCGGCGCCCCCTGAAACGCACCGAAGGACGCATCCGTGGACGAAAACCCGCCGGTCGAAAGGGTGGTCATGGCGTGATAAATCGCCTCATAGGGCGGCAAACCGACCGCGACGTAAATCACCGCGCAAACCACGGTCAGTACCAGATAGATCTGGCTGATGCGTCCCGCGATCTGGGCGGCACGGGGCAGGACCTTGCCCATTGTGTCAAAAGCCTCGGACCGGAAAATCTGCATCCCGCCCACCCGCAATTCGGGCAGAAACACCATGGCAACGACGATGATCCCGATGCCGCCATACCACTGCATGAGGGCCCGCCAGAACAAAAGCCCCTTCGGCATCTCGTCAAGACCCGACAGAACGGTTGCCCCGGTGGTTGTCAGGCCCGACATCGCCTCGAAGAACGCGTCGACCGGGCGAACGGACAGGTCGGACAGCACGAACGGAAGCGCACCAAATATGGGCAACGCGACCCATACGCCGGTGGTCAGCAAAAAGGTCTGCTGAATCGACAGCCCTTTGCCAACCCCGTTGGCGGTGGCCAGCGCCATCGACCCACCCACCAACGTGGTGATGACGCCGCTTTCCAGAAACACCGCCCAGTCCGGGCTGCCATAGAACAGATCGACACCCATCGGAATCACCATCGTGGCGCCCAGGGCGGCGACCAAAAGGCCAATGACATAAACGACAGGTCGCAGATCGAACATGGCGCAGGGTTGGCCCTCTGCGCGCAAACTGTCAAGGATCAGATCGCGCCCGGCATGCGACTTGGCCGCGGCTGTGTCCGATCAGATGTAGAACAGGTCACGAAAGACATATCGCGGGATGTCTTCGCGCTTCAGGCCCAGTTCGGCAAGCTCGTCGTCACTTTTCGCTTCCAGCGCACGGATCTGGGCCAAACGCGCGCTGCTTTCACTTGCGTCCACGATTGCGCGCCCACATGCCTTGAGCCACTGCCAGGCAGCAGTCGCGATGGACCCGCGTGCAACTTCGATATGTGTGGTGTGTGTCGTCATAGGAAACCCCATGCAAATGGTTGTTGGTTTCCTCCCTGACGACAGGATAGGTCAGTTATGTTGACTTTACAATTGCACCAGACGCAACCCTGCCTTGCACCGCTAGCCTATGTGGAACAGGGTCGAGAACAGCTTGGGGTCAAGGCTTTCCGCTTCAAAAGTCTTCCCTTCGGTCAGGATCGACACGGCATCATGGCTGTGCAGGCTTTCCTGATGGCTGGCCACGACGCGGAAATCACCGATCCGTGCGTCTTCCTGCAGGTGTTCGCAGAACAGGCGGGCGGCATCCTCGACGAAAATCGGATGTGCGGCGTTCAGTTCCGCAAAGGCTTGTTCATCCTCGCGCTTCACCATGACCTGCGTTTCCGTCGGCACGGCGGCCCGGCACAAGTCGATC
>JAUHWP010000031.1 GCA_030424645.1 Alphaproteobacteria bacterium | reverse complement strand
ACATGGGCTGTTCGACCTTCGCCAATCACACGGTCCTGCCCGAGATCGCGCTGGCCAAGGTCCGCAAAGACGCGCCGTTCGACAAGATTTGCTATATCGGCTGCGGCGTGACCACCGGCATTGGCGCGGTGATCAACACCGCCAAGGTCGAAATCGGCTCGACCGCGATCGTGTTCGGGCTGGGCGGCATCGGCTTGAACGTATTGCAAGGCCTGCGTCTGGCAGGCGCCGACCAGATTGTCGGCGTGGACCTGAACGACTCCAAGGTCGAAATGGCCAAACGCTTCGGCATGACCCATTTCGTGAACCCCTCGAAGGTCGAGGGCGATCTGGTCGCCCATCTGGTCGAGCTGACGGGCGGCGGGGCGGATTACACCTTCGACGCCACCGGCAATGTGGGCGTGATGCGCACTGCACTTGAAAGCGCACATAAGGGTTGGGGCGAAAGCGTCATCATCGGCGTCGCGCCCGCCGGTGCCGAGATTTCGACCCGTCCTTTCCAACTGGTCACTGGCCGGGTCTGGCGTGGCACCGCCTTTGGGGGCGCACGCGGTCGCACCGACGTGCCGCAGATTGTCGACTGGTACATGGACGGCAAGATCGAAATCGACCCGATGATCACCCACACAATGGGGTTGGACGACATCAACAAAGGGTTCGACCTGATGCACGAGGGCAAGAGCATTCGGAGCGTTGTGGTTTATTGAAGAAAGGTCAGCTTACCGAGCGCCGCACCGTTTCTGCGTCGACATCGGGCAATCGGCTTGCCGGTTGCCCGGTACTTGCAAGCGGCTCCCGGCAATTGGAGGCGTGATGCAACGAAAAACGGTATCAAACATGGTTCTCGACGGTAGATCAGAAAAATGATGCCCACCCGGACAACTGTCCTTCTTGCCTTTGCCATACTGGCGGCCTCGGTCACGATCTTGCTAGTACCGCCCGCAAAGTGGCGACAGGCCGTCAACGCCGACCAAACCTGCGCCTTGTCGGAATCCGCGATAACCAATCCGATATCGCGGGCCAGATTTAGCGTGGTCAAAGACACTCTGCCACAAGTCAGTCGCGGGGACGGATATCATAACACCCTTGCGACGACCGACTGCTGTCTGGACATTGCTCACGCCGGTGGCAGCATTGTCGGGCAACCCTATACGAACAGTCTTGAAGCCCTTGATCGCAATTATTCAATTGGTCGGCGCGTGTTCGAGATCGACTTCTCAACCACCTGTGATGGTCATTTCGTATTACTTCACGACTGGGGCTACAATGGCGGCCGCGCACTATCCCGGCAAAGCTTCATCGCGGATGGATACTCAAGCGAGCTTACAGCGATGGATATCGAAGCCCTGCTCAAATGGCTTGTTGCACATCCTGACGCGCAGGTAATTACCGATATCAAGGCCGAAAACGGGAACGTCCCGTTTCTGGATACGCTTCAGAACTATGCGTCTGATGGGTTCATCAATAAACGATTCATCTTTCAGATCTATTCTCCCGAAGAACTTACGGACGCTTCGCTGACAGGGCTACGCAAGATACTGACGATATATCGACTGGCAGATATTTCCGACGATGACCTCATCCGAAGTGTTGCCAACGGCGATGTCATAGCGCTCACGACCCCCTATGACCGAGCCCTACGATCCCTGCGCAATCTCAGGACCCAGTTGCCGCAGCTTCCAATCTATGTTCATGGACCACCCAGTCACATCAACAGCCTTGAATTGCAGGACCGCCTGCAATCTTTGGGAGCCAGTGGTTTCTATCAGGAGTGAAAGAGCGTTAGCGGAACTGCTGATCACAACCAAGAGCACCTATGCCGCCTCCTTGTCTTCTCTTTTGCCATCGGCCTTGTCGATGTCGGCGGGATTATTGTTGCTTATATCAAGAGTGTCGTTAAATTAGAACCATTCTAAATTAGGAGCCTTCCATGCTGTCCGGCACTCTTAACCGTCGTCGTTTCTCGGATCTGTCTGAACAGGAAATTCTGGCGCTTGCCATCTCCAACGAGGAAGACGATGCGCGTATCTATCGTCAGTATGCCGAACGGCTGCGCGTGGATTTTCCGGCCTCGGCCAAGGTGTTCGATGGCATGGCCGAGGAAGAAGACGAGCATCGGCGATTGCTGATCGACGCACACAAGGCGCGATTCGGCGACGTGATCCCGCTGATCCGCCGCGAACATGTAGCCGGGTTTTATGCCCGCCGGCCGGTGTGGCTGGTCGAGAACCTTGGCCTTGAAACCATCCGTGGCGAAGCCCGCGAGATGGAGCGGCAGGCCGAGCAGTTCTATCGCAAGGCCGCCGATCGCACGTCGGATGCAAATATCCGCAAGCTCTTGGGCGATCTGGCCGCCGCCGAGGCCGACCATGGCAATGTTGCGGGCCAGTTGGAAGCCGATCACCTGAGCGGCGACGCCCGGTCAGAAGAGGACGCGGATGCCCATCGTCAGTTTGTTCTGACATGGGTGCAGCCGGGATTGGCGGGGCTGATGGATGGATCGGTCTCGACCCTTGCGCCGATCTTTGCTACCGCCTTTGCCACGCAGGACACGCATACGACATTCCTGGTCGGTCTGGCCGCCAGCGTCGGTGCCGGTATCTCGATGGGCTTTACCGAAGCTGCGTCGGATGATGGTGAATTGTCGGGACGCGGCAGCCCGGTCAAACGCGGTTTTGCCTCGGGCATCATGACCACGCTGGGCGGGTTGGGGCACGCCCTGCCCTATCTGATCACCGATTTCTGGACCGCAACCACCATCGCCATTCTGGTTGTTTTCGTCGAACTGTGGGCCATCGCCTGGATCCAGAACCGCTATATGCAAACCCCGTTCATCCGCGCGACCTTGCAGGTTGTCGTGGGCGGCGCGCTGGTCTTTGCCGCCGGGGTCCTTATTGGCGGCGGATAAGCTGGCCTGACCCGGCCCGCGCGTCTGGAGATACGCCAAACGCAAAACCCCCGGCAGTCTGCCAACCAAGGAGGCCGACATGTGCAACACATCAACCGGAACTGCGACCGGAACCGTTCTTCTGGAAAATGCGCGGATGCGTGTCACAGAATGGCGATTTGCAGCGCGCGGGGACAATACCGGGTGGCATCGGCACGCGTATGATTATCTTGTCATCCCGCTGTTCGACGGCGTGCTGGACATCGACCTGCCCGATGGAACACGTGTGCAGGCACAGCTGAAAAACGGCATCCCCTATGACCGGCAGGCGGGCGTCGAACATGATGTGATCAGCGCCAATGATTTCGAATGCGCGTTTATCGAGGTCGAGTTGCTGGAGCCTGCCCAAACGCTTTAAGCAACGCATGGTCATGGCAAAACCCGCGTGCTAAAGCGTTTTGCGAAACGCTTTGGGGATTGGCGCATGATCGACGTTCTGTTGCAGACACTGCCCTTCTTTGCCGTCATCGGATTGGGGTTCGGGGCAGCGGCGCGTGGCTTTTTCCCGCCCGAAGCCACGGCCTATCTGACCCGCTTTGTGTTCTATTTCGCGCTGTCCGCCATGCTGTTTCGCTTTTCGGCAAACCTCGGTCTGTCCGAAGTGGTCAGCTGGCCTTTCATCCTGGCCTATGCGATTGGCGGCGGCGTCGTTTATCTGCTGGCGACGGGTGTTGCGCTGTTCCGCAAGCGCGGGCTGGAAGAAGCCGCCGTCGAAGCCCAATGCGCCGTCATTGGCAACACCGGGTTTCTGGGCGTTCCGATGCTGGCCCTGCTGATGGGTGACGCGGCCGTGGGGCCGGTGATGCTGGTTCTGGCGGTCGACCTGTTCCTGTTCGGCAGCCTGATTGTCATCCTGATCACAGGGTCGCGCGACGGGCGGCTTAGCCCGGCGGTTCTGGGCACGGTGGGCAAGGGGCTGATCACCAACCCGATGATTGTCTCGATGGCGCTTGGCTTTGCCTGGGCGGCATCGGGCTGGACCCTGCCGGACCCGTTCAGCCGGTTTCTGGACCTTTTGGCCGGGGCGTCAACCCCCGGTGCACTGTTTGCCATCGGGGCATCGCTTGCGGCCAAATCGGCCGAACGGATCAGCGTGGCGGCATGGCTGTCTTTTGCAAAGCTAATCCTACACCCGCTTGCCGTCGGGTTTCTGGCCTTCTTTGTGTTCCCCGTGGACCGGTTTTCGGCCAGTGTCATGGTCGCGGCGGCGGGGCTTCCGGTGGCGGGGAACGTCTATATCCTGGCGCAGCACTACGGCGTTGCGCCGCAGCGCGTTTCGGCGGCGATCCTGATATCGACAAGCGCATCGATTCTAACTGTCTCTGCCATCCTTGCCTGGGTCACTCCATGATCGTTCTGTCCGGCGCCTATCGCCTGTTCTTTCCTTTTGCGGCCCTGTTCGCGGGAACCGCCATTCCGATCTGGCTGATCTATCATGCCGGGGTGGTCGACCGCATGAACGATCCGTTGTTGTGGCACCAGCACGAGATGTTGTGGGGCTATGTCCCCGCCGCCATCGCGGGCTTCCTGTTCACCGCGATCCCCAACTGGACCGGTCGCCCGGCTTTGGGGCCGAAAACGGTGGCGGCGCTGTTCGCCCTGTGGCTGTCTGCGCGGATTGCCATGTTTGCCGCCCCCGAGGGCGCGTTGTCACATACCGTGACACTGGCCTTCCTGCCCATCGTCGCGCTGCTGGCCTTGCGCGACCTGATCGCGGCCCGCAACCGGCGCAACTATGTCGTTGCCGCCGTGGTGCTTGCATTTGGTCTGGCACAAGCCGTCTTTCTGATGTCGGATACCGAGCTTGGACTGACCATGGGGTTTGGGCTGGTATTTGTCCTTATGACGCATATCGGCGGTCGCGTCACCCCGGCCTTTAGCAGAAACTGGCTGAAAAAGCGGAACGAAACCCGTCTGCCCGCCGCTTTCGGCCCCGTGGACCAGGCGGCCATCGGGCTGAGCGTGGCAAGCGTGGCAAGCTGGATCGTGTTCGACACGAACGCTGTTACCGGCCTGTTGGCGGCACTGGCTGCGCTGGCCCTTGTCCTGCGCCTGTCGCGCTGGCGCGGCTTTGCCGTCACGCAGGAGCCGCTTTTGTTCGCGCAACACGCCGGTTACGCATGGCTTCCCGTGTCGATGGCCCTGCTGGCGCTTGCCTCGCTTACGGATGTTGCCAATATCGGGCAGGTCCATCACGCCATCGGCGCGGGGGCCATCGGTTCGATCACCATGATCACGATGCTGCGCGCCGTTCTCGGGCACTCGGGCCGGCCCATCGAAGGCACCCGTTTTGACCGCATCTATCTGAATTTCATCCACATCGGCGCGGTTCTGCGCGTCACCGCCGACTGGACCGATGACCCCACCCATTTCTATCACCTGGGCGGCGTTTTCTGGTCGGTGGCGATGATCTGTTTCTTCATCCGCATATTCCCCATTGCGCTGGCGCCGCGCGTTTAGTTAGCTCGGCCCTGTCAACATGAAGGAGCCGCAGATGGAAACGCTATCGGAAAATGCCTGTTTCGGGGGCACCCAAGGGGTTTACAAACACGCGTCAAAAGCAACCGGCACCGATATGACCTTCGGGCTGTTCAGCCCTGTCGAGGCACAGGATGGCCCCGTGCCCGTGCTGTGGTATCTGTCCGGCCTGACCTGCACCCATGAAAACGCGATGACCAAGGCAGGCGCGCAATGCTGGGCGGCCGAACACGGGATCGCGCTGATCTTTCCCGACACCAGCCCGCGCGGGGACCACGTGGCAGATGACGATGCCTATGACCTTGGGAAAGGCGCTGGCTTCTATGTGAATGCCACGCAGGACCCGTGGGCCGCGAATTTCCAGATGTGGGATTACATCACCGAAGACCTGCCCGGTCTTGTGTTCGATCACTTCGCGCTGGACCCGGAACGGCAGGGGATCACCGGGCATTCGATGGGCGGGCACGGCGCCCTGACCATCGCGATGACCTTGCCCGAACAGTTCCGATCCGTGTCTGCCTTTTCGCCGATCTGCAACCCCACGGCGTCAGATTGGGGCCGCAAACAGCTTGAGGCCTATCTGGGCGATGAGGATGACGCTGACTGGCTGGCCCACGACGCCAGCCACCTTATGACGACGCGCGGCTTTGACGGACCGATGCTGATTGATACGGGCACCAAGGATCAGTTCATCGACCTTCTGCGCCCCGAAACGCTGGCCCGGGCCATCGCCAGCCGCCGCCAGCAGGCGGTGTTCCGAATGCAACCGGGTTACGATCACAGCTATTTCTTCGTGTCCTCGTTCATGGAAGACCATATCGGTTTTCATGCCGAAGCGCTCTGGGCGTAAGGGCCGATGGTGGTCTATGTCGATGCCGATGCCTGCCCGGTGAAGGCCGAGGCCGAAGCGGTCGCCACGCGACACAAGACCAGGGTCCTGTTCGTGTCCAATGGCGGGCTGCGCCCATCGCAAAACCCGCTGGTCGAGATGATCTATGTCCCGGATGGTCCCGACGTGGCCGATATGTGGATCGCCGAGCGTGCCGGGCCATCGGATGTGGTCGTGACAGGCGACATCCCCCTTGCCGCCAAATGCGTCGAGGCCGGGGCGCAGGTCCTGCGCCACACCGGCGAGCGTTTCACCCAAAGCAACGTGCGCGAACAGCTTGCAATGCGGGATCTGATGTCAGACCTGCGCGCGGCCGATCCGTTTCGGCAAGGTGGTGGGCGGGCGTTCTCAAAATCCGATCGCGCCCGGTTTCGCGAAGCCTTGGATATGGCGCTGCGCCGGGTTGCTTCCACCTAGGCGATAAGCGGATTTACGCTGCAATACCAGACGGTAAGGGGAGCAGCAGGGCGCGATTCCCCTTCCGCATCCCCCGCCAATATTGTTTGATGAACGTGACCAAAGGCGCTGCCGGTTGGGGCGATCCTGCCCCGGGTTGGCAGCACATTTGCCGATTGGCCTGACTAGAACCTGAGATTAGGCAACAAGTTCTTTCATAACGAGTGACGGGGAAGGCTTCGGCCTTCCCCTTTTTCTTTGCAGGCAGCGCATGTTTGCGCACCCGGTCTTGCGTATCTGCGCCTTGCGCACTAGGCAGATAAGGCAAACTGACCGGAGGGAAAGTCATGCCGCACAGCGACCCGAGAACACTGGTTTCGACCGACTGGCTTGCCCAGCACCTGCGAGACCCGGACCTGCGCGTCATCGACGCCAGCTGGTATATGCCGGACATGGATCGCGACGCGCGCGCCGAATACGACGCGGCCCACATTCCCGGCGCACGCTACTTCGACATTGACGAGATTGCGGACCTGCGTTCGGACCTTCCGCACATGATGCCCCCGGTCGAAAAATTCATGTCCCGCGTGCGCGCCATGGGCATCGGCGACGGGCACCAGATCGTGGCCTATGACGGGATGGGACTGTTTTCCGCTGCGCGTGTCTGGTGGATGTTCCGCCTGATGGGGCACAAGGATATCTCGGTCCTGGACGGTGGCTTTCCGAAATGGCAGGGCGAAGGGCGCCCGGTCGAAGACCTGCCCCCGGTGGTTCGCGACCGCCACATGACCGTTATGCGGCAGGCACATATGGTCAAGGATGTCACGCAGGTGGCCGCCGCCTCGAAGCTGGGGGATCACCAGATCATCGACGCCCGCTCGGCCGAACGGTTCCGCGGCGAAGCGCCCGAACCACGCGAAGGCTTGCGCTCGGGCCACATTCCGAACTCGAAAAACCTGCCATTCGGCGACCTGCTGAACGGGGACGGGACGATGAAAACCCCTGACGAGATGCGCGTGATCTTTTCCGCAGCCCGCGTGGATCTTGAAAAACCCGCCATCCTGACCTGCGGGTCTGGCGTGACCGCAGCCATCCTTGCACTGGCGCTGGAACGGATGGGCCATGACCGCCACGCCGTTTATGACGGCAGCTGGGCCGAATGGGGCATGTATAACGACCTGAAAGTCGAAACCGGAGAATAGACGATGTTCACGCAGCTGAAAGCCCAGCCCAAAGACAAGATCATGGCGCTGATGACCCAATATCGCGAAGACCCGCGCGAAGGGAAAATCGACCTTGGCGTCGGGGTCTACAAGAACGCGCAGGGCGTGACCCCGGTCATGCGCGCGGTCAAGGCGGCCGAAAAGGTCTTGTGGGACATCGAAGGCACGAAGTCTTACACCGGTCTGGCGGGCGATCCCGCCTTTGGACGTGCCTTGTCCAATCTGGTTCTGGGCGACAGCGTGGCAACCGACCGGCTTGCCATGGCCGCCCAGCCCGGCGGCACCGGGGCCATTCACCAGGCGGTCGAGCTGATCAAGATGGCATCCCCCGACGCCACGATCTGGCTGTCAGCGCCGACCTGGCCGAACCATCCGTCGATCATCAAGCACCTTGGCATGAGCATGGCCGAGTATCGCTATTTCGACAGTGAAAGCCGCGCGGTCGACTTCGACGGGATGATGGACGACCTGAAGGGCGTGAAGGCCGGTGACGCGGTGCTGCTGCACGGCTGCTGTCACAACCCGACCGGCGCGAACCTGACCCTGCCCCAGTGGAAAGAGGTCGCCGCGCTGATCGTCGATAAAAGCGCCACCCCCCTGATCGACATCGCCTATCAGGGCTTTGGCGACGGTCTGGAGGAAGACGCCGCCGGCGTGCGCCTGATCGCGCAATCGGTGCCCGAGGCTTTGATCGCCGCAAGTTGTTCGAAGAACTTCGGCATATATCGCGAGCGTACCGGGCTGCTGGTGGGCATCTCGGACACAGCCGAACAGGCGGGCATCACCCAGCAAAACCTGACCCACCTGAACCGCCAGAACTTCAGCTTCCCGCCCGATCACGGCGCGCGTCTTGTGACCATGATCCTTGAGGACGATGGCCTGAAAGCCGACTGGATGGCCGAACTGGAAGAGGTCCGGTCAGGCATGTTGAACCTGCGCGAGAAACTGGCAAACGAGTTGCGTGCCCGCACGGGATCAGACCGCTTCGGCTTCATCGCCGACCACCGCGGCATGTTCTCGCGCCTCGGCGCCACGCCCGAACAGGTCGAGGCGCTGCGCGTGGATCACGGCATCTATATGGTCGGGGACTCGCGGATGAACATCGCGGGGCTGAATGAGGAAACCGTGCCAATTTTGGCGGAGGCGATTGTCAAGGTTGGGTTTTAGGCCCCAACCTATTCTCTACTTTTGTTAAGTGTCTACTTTGCGGGACTGAACAGTCGTCCATCGCGCTGGAAGCTTTGTCCGTTCGTTGCTCAAAGCGGCCGTTACGAACCGCTTAATGCAGATGGAGTTTGGTAGTTCTTCTCGCTATCGCTTCGTGGTATCCATCGATCGGGAGCGGTGAAATGAACAACAACTTAGACCGGTTGCAGAAGCAGCTTTTGGGCGACGGCCCTGCCGAAAAGCAGGTTCTTTTATTAAAACTTTTGCATGAGTTTGAGACCGCACCACATTTCGGTGAGAAATACGTGGCTGACGCTGATTCTGCACCTCAACGATGGATCGCGCGAATTGGTGCTTTGCTTGCACGAGTAGGTATCGAGCACAAAATTAAGTTCCAAAGCACCAGACAAACGTCAGTTCAGTTTTGGTCAGTGACTAGGGAACCGTTTCGACAGCAGCTTCTTGCCGCAGCCGAAGAAATCAAGCTTGCATTGGAACTCGACGGTCATGAGGACATAGGACAGGTCTATGGTTCGCAGCAGCAATACGATTTTTTGCGTGATCTAAAAGAGATCATATTAGGCGCACAAACTGAAGTTTATGTCGTCGATCCATATTTTGATGGTCAAGCTTTTGAGACATATCTTAGTCCACTAGGCAGCGGTTGTTCGATCAGAATTCTTTGCAGTAGATATTCGAGCGATGTTGCCGGCCACGTCACGGCATTTGCGGCACAGCACAAGGTCAACCCGGAACTGCGCAAAAGCCAGAACCTTCATGATCGTCTCGTAATTATCGACAGCTCAGATTGTTGGATTGTAGGTGGTTCGATTAAGGATGCAGGTAAGAAACCTACCTACTTGGTGCCGCTTCAACCTAACATCGCCCCGACCAAGATTGACATATATGAGGCTCTTTGGCGGGAAGCCAAGCCAGCGTAGCAAACTCTTGGGGACGCCTTTTCTTGCGGTGCATTCCTGACTGTTTAAGGGCCTAAAACTGCGGATATCGGTCGTTGGCGCGAACCGCAGCATCAGACACTTTGGGCTCAGAGCGGGCATCAGTTCCTTAAAGACATCAAACAAAAAGAAAAGGGGGCCTACCAGCCCCCTTTTCCACCCTGTTGGCCTTGGCATTTGCGCGGCCAGCGTGTGCCGGGGGTTAACCCCCCGGCTTTTATATCTTACCCGTTGGTGAATTCCGGGTAGGCTTCCATGCCCAGCTCGGCCATGTCCAAACCGTTTACTTCTTCTTCTTCGGTCACACGCAAGCCCATGACGGCTTTGATGATCGAGAAGACGATGAAGCTGACGACGAAGACAAAGATGCCGATGGCCAGGAAGCCCATGATCTGGGTGCCAAAGCTGGCGTCGGTGTTGGTCCAGGCCACGATGAACGTACCCCAGAAGCCTGCTACCAGGTGAACCGGGATGGCGCCAACAACGTCGTCGATCTTCAGCTTGTCCAGCAGCGGAACTACGAAGACCACGATCGCACCACCGATGCCACCGATGATCAGCGCTTGGAACAGCGAGGGTGCCAGCGGTTCAGCAGTGATCGACACCAGACCAGCCAGTGCGCCGTTCAAGGTCATCGTCAGGTCGACCTTTTTGAACATCACCTGCGTCATGATCATCGCGACGATGGCACCGGCAGCAGCCGCCATGTTGGTATTCGCAAAGATACGTGCCACGTCGGAAACATCCGATATCGTGCCCATCGCCAGCTGCGAGCCGCCATTGAAGCCGAACCAACCCAACCACAGGATGAACGTGCCCAGCGTGGCCAGTGTCAGGTTGGACCCCGGCATCGGAACGGTGCGACCGTCTTTATACTTGCCGATACGCGGTCCAAGGATCAGCGCACCCGCCAGGGCCGCAAACCCACCGGCTGCGTGCACAAGGGTCGAGCCTGCGAAGTCCGAGAAGCCAGCTTCCGACAACCAGCCGCCGCCCCACTGCCAGCTTGCCTCGATCGGATAGATGAAGCCCGTCAGCACGACCACGAAGGCAAGGAACGGCCACAGCTTGATACGCTCAGCCAGGGTGCCCGAAACGATGGAAGCCGTGGTGGCACAGAACATCAGTTGGAAGAAGAAGTCGGACGCGCCCGAGGCATAACCCACATCCACCGCATCGGCGGCAACGCCCACCGGATCAAGCGAGGTGACGGCGAAGAACGGACCCAACCAGCCTTCGATCAGCCAGTCGCCGGGATACATGATGCCGTAACCAACCAGCCAGTACATGACCGCCGCGATGGAAAACAGCGCGATGTTCTTGGTCAGCTGCATGGTCACGTTCTTGGACCGCACCAGACCAGCTTCCAGCATGGCAAAGCCTGCCGCCATCCAGAACACCAGCACACCGCCCAGAAGGAACAGCACCGAGGTCAGGATGAATTGTGTATGGGCCGCAGCTTCGCCGCTTGCCGCCTCTTGTGCGATGGCCAGTCCTGGCAGTGCCGCCAAAAGGGCCGATGAAATCAGTAATTTACGTGTCATTTTCTTTCCTTTCGCGCGCTCAAAGGGCATCCGAGCCGGTTTCGCCGGTGCGCACGCGCAAAACGTCGCCTACATCGAGGGTGAAGATCTTGCCGTCGCCGATCTTGCCGGTATGGGCCGACTTCGCGATGGTCTCGACCACATCGGGCGCCAGATCATCGTCCACGACGATCTCCAGCTTCACCTTTGGAAGGAAATTGACGGCGTATTCCGCGCCGCGATAAATTTCGGTATGGCCCGATTGCGCACCGAAGCCCTTGATTTCGGAAACCATCATGCCGGTCACACCCACCGAGGTCAGCGCTTCGCGCACCTCTTCGAGCTTGAACGGCTTGATCGCTGCTATGATCAGTTTCACGATCTAATCCTTTCTGTCCCACATCCCCGGCACGCACAGAACGGCGTGCCTTCTGGGATATTCAATCGGGCAGAGCCGTAGGAAAGACAGGGGTGGCATAGCTTCGCCGATGCCCAAAACCGGTGTTGCGCAAAAAATGCTGCGCGTGCACAATGCTGTGCTTAAATTATAGACGTTGCGAAAAGTCGCAGGCGCCGGACGAACCGGCTACACTCTTGGAAAACGATTCGTTAATCTGGATCGACCGAGCAGACGCGGAACCAGTATCATGAGCCCAACCGGACCAAAGCGCCCCAAACTGGTGGCAGACAAGCGGTATTCGAAAACCAAGCCTGCGGCCAAGAAGCCCGCACGGCGCAAAACACGCAAACCCGCCGCCAAACGCACCGCACGGACCAGACGGCCCAAGGGTATCCTTGGCTGGCCGATATTCCTGATCGGCTGGGTCGTTCGGCTGATCTGGCGGCTGACATGGAAAAGCGCGGCGGTTGTCGCATTGCTGGTCGGGCTGGCAGTGTTCTATTTCGCCTCCACGATCCCGGACCTGAACGCGTTACTCGACGGGCGGGCAAAGGGGTCGGTCACGATTCTGGACCGTTACGGGGCGGTATACGCGTGGCGCGGCGACCAGCGCGGGCGCACGATCACCACCGAAACCGTCAGCCCCCACCTGCGCAATGCCGTCGTCGCCAGTGAAGACCGGCGGTTCTATGGCCATCTGGGCCTGAGCCCGCGTGGCATTGCCAGCGCCATCCGAATCAACCTGAGCGAGGGCCGTGGCCCGTTGTCGGGTCACGGTGGGTCGACGCTGACCCAACAGGTGGCCAAGCTCTTGTGTCTGGGCGTGCCCTTCGACCCGGATGAATGGAAGAACGAAGCGGCCTATGAGGCCGACTGCCGCCAGGGATCGTTGCGCCGCAAGATCAAGGAAGCCGTCTATGCGCTGGCGCTTGAGGTCAAATTCTCGAAAGATGAAATTCTGACCATCTATCTGAACCGCGCCTATCTTGGCGCCGGTTCACACGGGTTTGATGCCGCGGCGCAGCGTTACTTTGCCATTCCGGCGTCAGACCTGAACCCCGCGCAGGCGGCCATGCTGGCGGGGATGCTGCCCAAGCCGTCGGTCTATGCCCCCACGGCCAACCTGAAACGGTCGCAGGATCGGGCCGCAACTGTTTTGCGGCTGATGAACGAACAGGGGTATCTGAGCGACGCGGACACCGCGAAATACCAGGCCAATCCCGCAACCCTGTCCAGCGCCGCCAAGGCGCAGGCGGGCGGATATTTCGCTGACTGGATCATGGGCGACCTGCCGGCCTTCCTGACCCGCAAGACGACCGAAGACGTGATCATCAAGACAACGCTGGATCCCCGCATCCAGACCGCTGCGGAAGACGCGATGGCCGAGATTTTCGCGACCAAGGTCTCGGACGGATCCGAGGCCGAGGCGGCCATCGTGGTGATGAGCTCGGACGGTGCCGTGCGCGGCATGGTCGGCGGGCGTGAAACCAAGGTGACAGGCGCTTTCAACCGGGCGACACAGGCGAAACGGCAAACCGGGTCCGCCTTCAAACCCTTCGTCTATGCCGCCGCGCTGGATATGGGCTATCGCTGGGACGACTTCATCGTCGATGAACCCTATTGCGTGAATGTCGCCGGCTCGGGCGAGTGGTGCCCGAAAAACTATACCCGCAAGCATTACGGCACCGTCAGCCTGACCGAGGCACTGGCCCGCTCGTTGAACATCCCTGCCGTGAAGGTGGCCGAAGATGTGGGGCTTGAGGCCGTGCGCAGCGTCGCTTCGATGTTCGGCATCGAAAGCGATCTGGCCGCAGGTCCGGCGCTGGCCCTGGGCGCATCGGAAAGCACCTTGCTGGAAACCACCGGCGCTTTTGCGGGAATCCTGAACGGCGGGTCGGCGGTGATCCCCTATGGGCTGACAGAACTTAGCCTGGTCGGTGAAAGCGATCCGTTGATGACCCAGACCGGCGGGATCGGCGAGCGTGTGATCTCGCAACAGGCCGCACAGCAACTGGTCTATATGATGAACCGCGTGGTCGAAGCCGGAACCGGCAGCCGTGCCAAGATCGATGGGCTTGAGATTGCGGGCAAGACCGGTACCACCAACTCGGCCCGCGATGCGTGGTTCATCGGCTTTACGGCGGAATACGTCATGGGCGTCTGGATGGGCTATGACGACAACACACCGCTGAAAGGTGTGACCGGCGGCGGCCTTCCTGCCGAGATGTGGCACGAAGCAATGGTCCGTATCCAGTCAGAGCTGGTGCCGACCCCGCTTCCCATGATCCGACCGGGCAGCGCGCCACAATTCGATGGGCGCCTGATCACCTCGGACGGACGGGTCTTCAGCGATCCGGGCGGTCGTCCGCAGGGTGGCCAGAATGTCGGACAGGCTGTCGAAGACGCCCTGATCGGCGTGCTGCGCTCGATTTTCGGGAAGAACTGACGGCGCAACACCCAGCACCGGCATTCAATCGGTGGACGACAATATCCGTTGCAGCATACCGATCAGCGCGGCACGCTCGTCCGTGGTCAGCCCATTCAGAAAGCTGTCGTTCAGATCGTTGATCAGCGGCGGCAGCATTTGGGCAAGCCTGCGCCCCTTGGCGGTCAGGAAAACCTGCGTGGTGCGGCGGCTGTTTGGGTCTGGGCGCCGCTCGACCAGATCACTTTTCACCATGGCATCCAGATTCCGGCTGACCTGATATTCCGGCAGGTTTAATTTGCCGCAAAGCGCGCGCTGGCTTTGCCCGTCTTGCGCCAGAAGCTGCATCAAGGTCATGAAAAACCGGAAATCCAGATCCAGAACCGCCAGTTGCCGCTTCATCGCGTCATCGACCCGGCGCGCCAGCACCTGCGTCAGGAAGCCGAAGCTTTCCTTCTGGGTTCCTTTGGGCCAGGTCGCGTCCGTCACCGGGGGTCTCCGACAGGGATGAGGTTGCCTCGCAATACTTGCGACTGCAACCTTTTGCAAGCCAGACCCGCATGAGGGGCGCCTGAGCGTGCAAACGAAAACGCCCCCACCGCAAGGCAGGAGCGTTTGAATTACATCCGGGATTTCGGCAGGTCAGCCTGCTTTCAGATCCGCGATCAACTGGTTCAGGTCGCCACCGCGACGGTCCAGCATTGCGCCGATCTCCTTACGCTCGGATTTCACGATCGAAATGCCTTCGACCACCATGTCGATGAATTTTCCATCGCGCTTGGCAACGATGAAAATCACGTCGAAGGGCGATTTCCCCTTCAAGGTCGTCTGCGTCAGGACTTCGAAGACGTTCTTGCCTTCGGACGTGCTGACGACATCAATGCGACCGCCCTGGAATTCACGGAAGCGGCTTCCATAGCGCTGCGCGACATATCCCTTGAAGGCTTGCGCAAACTCGCGTTTCTGCGATGCACTTGCCGACCGGCCGTCCACGCCAAGGGCGCTTTGCGCAATGAAATCAACGGCGGCGTATTTCGAGAACACACCTTCGAACCGCTTGATCATCGTCGCTTCGGAGGCACCGGAATTGATGATCCCGTTGATATCGCTGACCACCTGACCGATCAGGCTTTCCGCCTTCGAAGCGGTGATCGCCGCCAGCGCACGGCCCGGCAGCATGGCCATCACGCCAAGCCCGGCCAGCCCACCCAGAACGGCGCGGCGTGTCAGCAAGGTTTCGTTACCCATCATACGCATCATAAATATCCTCAAGTTCATTGTCCTCGACTTCGATGCCAAGCTCGTATCGGCGCGAATCAAGGTAGTAGAGCTGCATCAGCTCATACCCGTCTTCACTATAATAGAACTCGTCAATCGTGTCGCCGAACGTATAGCGGTCGCCGAATTTTGACAGAACCCATGTGGCTTTGGGAAGGTGTTTTACTTCGGTCGGCAAAGCCAAGCTCAGCGGGTTCAGAACGAAGTCGACCAGAATGCCAAATCCGTCCCGCTCGGTCGACGGGCCGAAGAAGGGCAGCACGACATATTCGCCCTCGGGCGCGCCCCAGACATGAAGCGTTTCGCCAAAATCGCTGTCGCGTTCTTCCAGCCCGATATCGGTGGCCACGTCGATCATGCCCAACAACCCGAAGGTCGAGTTGAACAGGAAGCGCACCGTGTTATGAACCGCGTCTTCGACATTGCCTTGCAGGATGTTGTTCGCCACGACACCCGGCAACCCGGCATTGTCCGAAAATACCGCGATCGTGTCCCGCACCCCGCGCGGCAGGATTTCACCATAGACGTCCGAAGCCGGCGATACGAACGCACGGTCCAGCTTGACGTTCGCCCCATGGGTGCGCCGGTTCTTAACCTCGTGCGGGTCATCATAGCCGGACGGGACCGGCGCTTTTGCACAGGCCCCCAGCGTCAGAAGCAGCAGGCCAGCAATCGCCGGGAAAGTCTTCGAAATCGGTTTGGTCACAGTGATATCTTTGGTTGGCAGCAATCGAAGTGTTCGCGCCACACATAATGCGCAGCATTTGAATGCAAAGCCGTTAAGGGATTTGCTGCTTTTTATGTGTCTATTTGGCGACAGTTTACAAGCCGAATCCCGCCGAAACAGTGCGCCTCACCCGCACACCGGACAGGACGGCCCTTATCACGTCAGGTCAGATGGGACAGAAAGAACACGCATCCGGCCAGGAAGAACTGCGCAGGATCCGCCGCGGAATGCGGGGCTTGCCGCTCAGCGCGGCCATCTTTTCCGTCTTCGTCAACCTTCTGACGCTGACGGCACCGCTCTATATGTTGCAGGTTTATGATCGCGTTCTGAGCAGCGGATCAGAGGCAATCCTTGTCGCCCTGTCGCTTTTGATGACATTCCTGTTTCTCGTGATGGGCAGCCTCGATTATGCCCGCGGGCGCCTGCTGGCCATAGCGATATTTCATCCGTTGCTGGGGCTTTTGGCGGTGATCGGTGGGGCGGTTCTGGTGGCGATTACGTTGATCAATCAATGGATCACG
Source organism: Alphaproteobacteria bacterium (assembly GCA_030424645.1). Classification (GTDB taxonomy): domain Bacteria; phylum Pseudomonadota; class Alphaproteobacteria; order Rhodobacterales; family Rhodobacteraceae; genus Aliiroseovarius. Next base: position 11,191 of record JAUHWP010000031.1, on the reverse strand, counting down.
CGGGACCCGATGAAGGTGGCAAGGTCACAGAATCTGCACGCCGATCAACTGGCCGGGCGATTGCAGACCGAGGCACAGCTGGTTCACGCCCTTAGGCTGGCGGACATCACCGCGCACCACTGGGAACACCTTCGCAGGGTCGCCGTGGGCACTGGAATGCGCGCGGCGGATCGGCAAAGCATGTTCGCCGTGGCCGCGAAGACATATCGGCAATTCCTTCAATCCGCGATGCTCGGTCTGGGGGCATATCTGGCATTGCAAGGCGAGATTTCGCCGGGCGCGATGATTGCCGGGTCCATCCTGCTGTCCCGCGCGCTTGGCCCGGTCGACTTGGCGGTTGGTCAGTGGGCAGTGGTCCAGCACGCCAGGGCTTCATGGCTATCGCTGGCCGCGCGGCTGTCCAAGGCACCACCAGCGACGGCAAAAACCGCCCTGCCCGTTCCGAAGGCACATGTGCAACTCAGCAATGTCACCGTGATCCCCGAAGGACAAAGCTTTGCGGTCTTGCAGAACGTGTCGTTCGCCTTGTCCCCCGGCACCGCGATGGGTGTCATCGGTCCGTCGGGCGCGGGAAAATCGACGCTGGCACAGGTGATGACCGGCGCGCTGCGCCCGTCCGGGGGCACGGTCCGGCTGGACGGTGCGGCGCTCGGGCATTACGCCCCTGCGGATCTTGGCCGCCATGTCGGGTATCTGCCGCAGCACGTGGTGTTCTTCGACGGAACCGTGGCCGAGAATATCGCGGGGTTTCAGCCCGATGCGGACGACGCAGATATCATCGCCGCCGCCACCGCCGCCGGCACACACGAACTTATCCTGTCGCTGCCCGACGGCTATGATACTGTGGTCAGACCGGGGATGAGCCCGATGTCGGGCGGGCAGTTGCAACGTATCTGTCTGGCCCGTGCGCTGTTTGGCGCACCGCCCCTGGTGGTGCTGGACCAGCCGAACTCCAACCTGGACCATGACGGATCGGTCGCGCTCAGCCCCGCGAAACACGCGGTGAAAGCACGCGGCGGCACGGTGGTGATCATGGCGCATCGTCCCTCGGTCATCCAGCATTGCGATCAGCTTATGGTTCTTGATCATGGTCGCGTTACGGATATCGGGCCGCGCGAAGACATCCTCAGGAAAGCCGTGCGAAACGCCAGCCACCTGCTCGTTCTGCCCAGCATCGACCGGGGTGACAATGGACAGGCATGACCCTTCTGACCCTTCGACAAGCGGGATTACCCTGTTCGACTTTGTCGCATTGGCAATCCTGCTTGCGGGCTTCGGGACATGGTCTGTCACAGCGCGGATCGCCGGGGCCGTGATGGCCGATGGCACGGTGCGCCCCGACCGGTCGCACCATGTCGTCCGGCATCCCGAGGGGGGCGTCATTACCGCCATCGGCATCGACAACGGGGACGCGATCAGCGCAACTGGACAAGCGCGCGGGGCAGATCGAACAGCAGAAAAGCGGACTGGATGCACAGACCACAGCCCTGAAACAGCAACGCGCCCTGCTGCGCGACGATCTGGACCGGCAACGCGATCTGCTGGCCAATGGGTTGGCCCAATACCCCCGGGTCGCATCGCTTGAACGGGAAGAGGCGGTTCTGAACGGACGGCTGGCCGAACTTTCCGCAACCCGGGCCGAGGCGGATCTGCGGGTAACCGACACCCGGTTGCAAAAGCTGTCATTGACCGCCGAATATCATGAGCGCGTGATCGCGGAACTGCGTGATTTGCACGCCGAAGCCGCCGAACTGTCCGAAGCCCTTGGCACGATCGGTTTCGAGCTGGACCGGCTGACCATTCGCGCCCCTGTGCCCGGTATTGTCCACCAACTGGCGGTTCACACGCCGCACTCCGTGGTCCAGCCCGGTCGGCCGCTTCTGACAATCTTCCCGCAAGACAGCGCCCTGCGTGTGTCGGCGCGGATCAATCCACGGGATGCGGACCAGCTCTATGTCGACCAGCCTGTCACATTGACCTTTCCGGCGATCAGCAGCGGAAATGGCCCCGGCATAGGGGCGAGGGTTGACAGGATATCGGCCGACGTGGTGACGAACGAGCAGACCGGCCACAGCTTTTTCGAGGTTGAGACCAGCTTTGACCACCCGCAAGGGCCGCAGGTGCCGACGGACACGGTTCTGCTTCCGGGCACACCGGTCAAAGCGTTCATCAAGACCGCCGACCGCAGCCCGTATCCTATCTCTTGCAACCCTTCACCGATTTCTTCCGCGGGGCGCTGCGCGAAAAATAACCCGCCAGGGGCAACCGGCGGGTGGATATGATCGCTTTCACCCTTTTCAGAAAACGGATGGCAAGCTAGCGTCCCATCAACCGCCCGCGCCCCGTGTGCTGGATCAATCGAAAAGGACGCAAGATGAGCAAATTCGAAACCAGGCTTTCTGAACTGGGTGTCACCCTGCCGGACGCCCCGGCCCCGGCTGCGAACTATGTGCCCTATGTCAGGATTGGCGACCTAGTGCATGTATCGGGGCAAATCTCGATGAAAGACGGTGCGTTCCTGACCGGAAAGCTGGGAAAGACCATGACCGCGGACGAAGGCGCATTGGCCGCCCGCAGTTGCGCGATCAGCCTTCTGGCCCAGGTCAAGGCCGCATGCGACGGCGATCTGGACCGGCTTCAGCGGGTGGTCAAGCTGGTGGGGTTCGTGAACTCGACCGAGGATTTTGGCGACCAGCCCAAGGTCATCAACGGGGCATCGGATTTCATGGTCGAAGCGCTGGGGGATGCCGGGCGCCATGCACGATCCGCCGTATCCGCAGCAAGCCTGCCCTTCGGCGTCGCGGTCGAGATCGAAGGCATCTTCCAGATCAGATGACCCGCGCTCCGATCCCTTTGCCGCACAGTTTTCTGACGCGCCCCATTGCCCATCGCGCCCTGCACGACGTGACGGCCGGTCGTCCCGAAAACTCGCGCGCGGCCATCCGGGCGGCCATCGCCGCCGGTTACGGGATCGAGATCGACCTGCAATTGTCGAAAGATGCGCAGGCCATGGTCTTTCACGACTATGACCTGCTCCGGCTGACGGGTCAGAAAGGACCGATCCAGCAGCGCGCGGCCATTGACCTGGCAGGCGTGACCCTGACCCATGGCGACGAGGGCATTCCAACCTTTGCCGAGGTGTTGGACATCGTCGCCGGGCGCGCACCGCTTCTGGTCGAATTGAAAGACCAGGACGGGGCGATGGGGCCGCGGGTGGGCAGGTTGGAACAGGCGACAGCAGACGCGCTGAGCGGCTATAACGGCGATGTGGCCGTGATGTCGTTCAACCCCCATTCCGTCGCCGCCTTTGGCGCGCTTGCTACCGGACGCCCGCTGGGTCTGACCACCGAGGCGTTTCTGGAAAAGAACAACCCCCTTGTTCCGGCGGCCACCCGGAAATACCTGCGCGACATTCCCGATTTCGACCGGGTCGGCGCAAGCTTTATCAGCCATGACGCGCGCGACCTTCACAGCCCCGCCGTTGCACGCCTGAAGGCACAAGGCGTGCCGGTCCTGTGTTGGACCATCCGGTCGAAAGAAGCCGAAATCGAAGCGCGCAAGATCGCCGACAACATCACATTCGAAGGCTATGCGGCTTGACCGTATCCTTCGTGTCAGGCCCAATGCCACGGTGACAGATACTCAGATCGAAATCCGCACCCATCAAAGCCTTGCCAGCATCGCCGCCAGCGACTGGGACGCCTGTGCCTGCCCTGAAACGGCGGATGGCGGGCGCCCCCTTGACCCGTTCACCACCCACCGTTTCCTGATGGCTTTGGAAAGCTCGTCCAGCATTGGCGAGGGCACAGGGTGGCAGCCGCATTACCTGAGCGTTCGTGCCGATGGGCAAATCATCGCCGTCGCCCCGGTCTATGGCAAAACCCACAGTCAGGGCGAGTATGTGTTCGACTATAGCTGGGCGGATGCCTTCGAACGGGCGGGCGGGCGTTATTATCCGAAGCTTCAGGTCGCCGTTCCCTTTACCCCCGTCACCGGGCGCCGTCTTCTGACCCGCCCCGCCTTCGAAACCATTGGACGCGCCGGGCTGGTTCAGGGGTTGGTCCAGATCGCAGCCGATAACGGCCTGAGCTCGGCGCATATCACCTTCTGCACCGCCGACGAGGCGCAGGCGGGCGAACAAATGGGGCTGCTACACCGGATCGGACAGCAGTTTCACTGGGAAAACCATGCTTATCAGTCGTTTGACGCGTTCCTGAACAGCCTGAGTTCACGCAAGCGCAAGCAGATCAGGAAAGAACGGCGGCAAGCCAGGGGGTTCGGCGGCAGGATTATGGCGCTGACCGGCGATGATATCCACCCCCGGCATTGGGACACGTTCTGGCGGTTCTATCAAGACACCGGCGCGCGCAAATGGGGTCGCCCCTATCTGACGCGCGCGTTCTTTGACGACATCCACCACACGATGCGCGATGACCTGTTGCTGGTGCTGGCGATGGACGACGAACGCCCTGTGGCCGGGGCCTTGAATGTGATCGGCCGTGACACCCTGTTCGGCCGGTATTGGGGGGCGTCGGAACATCACCCCTGCCTGCATTTCGAGCTGTGTTATTATCAGGCCATCGACTTCGCCATTGCGCACGGCATGCAAAGGGTCGAAGCCGGGGCACAGGGCGATCATAAACTGGCACGGGGCTATCTGCCGGTGGCCACACATTCGCTTCACTGGATTGCCGAGCCGGGGTTTCGCAACGCGGTCGAACAATTCCTGACCGCCGAGAAAGAAGCCGTCGAGGAGGATATCGAGATCCTTACCTCATACGGCCCCTTTCGGAAATCCACCCGGGTCGAAGGCGATTAAAGCGTTTCGGGTTGTTGCAGCACAACGATGGGTTGAAACGCCTCAGGCGGGAAGGTCTGCCAGCAATGCCTCACCGCCCGAGGTTTCGCAAACACCCGGATTTTCTTCGGCATTCAGCACCTTGACCACACCGTCTTCCGCATAAAGCGCATAACGGCGCGAGCGGTTGATCAACCCTGCGGGCGGGGCATTGAAGGTCATGCCAACCGCCCGTGTGAACGCCCCCTCGGCATCGCCCAGCATGGTGATACCGGCGGCGGCAGCCCCCGTGCTTTCACCCCAGGCGTCCATGACGAACGGGTCATTGACGGATATGCAGATCACCGCGTCCACGCCTTTCTTGTCAAAGTCAGGTTTGGTTCGCATGAAACTGGGAACATGGGCGGTCGTGCAGGTGCCGGTATAGGCCCCGGGCAGGGCAAAGATCACGACCTTCTTGCCACCCGTCAACGATGAAAGTTCGACCGCTTCCGGCCCGTCCGCCCCCAACTGCAACAAGGTTGCATCGGGCAGCTTATCACCTACTGAAATGCTCATTTTCAACTTCCCTATTTGTGTTTCTCCTGTCTCTAGTCATAGTCTGCAAACCGCGTCAGGTCAGCAAGAATGGAAATCCCGTATGTCTCACATTGTTGTCATCGGTGCCGGTCAAGCCGGTGCGTCATTGGTTGCGAAACTTCGAAATTCGGGATTTGACGGCGATGTCACCCTGATCGGGGCCGAGCCTGCCCCACCTTATCAACGCCCGCCACTGTCGAAGGCCTATCTGCTGGGCGAGATGGAGTTGGAGCGCCTGTATCTGCGCCCCGAGCATTTCTATGCCGATAACAATATCACCCTGCGGCTGAACACCCATGTGGACGCGATTGACACCGGCACGCGCGAGGTCGTGATCGGGGACGAGCGGGTTTCCTATGATCAACTTGCCCTGACCACCGGGTCCGTGCCACGACACCTGCCCGCCGCGATCGGCGGCGCGCTGGATGGCGTCCATGTGGTTCGCACGCTTCAGGATGTCGACAAGATGGTATCGGAGTTTGCGCAAGACCGCCGGGTGCTGATCATCGGGGGCGGCTATATCGGGCTGGAAGCTGCCGCAGTGGCCGCAAAGAAAGGTTTGCGCGTCACCTTGGTGGAGATGGCAGACCGTATCCTGCAACGGGTCGCGGCACCCGAAACCTCGGACTATTTCCGCGCGCTGCACCGCGCCCATGGCGTCGACATTCGCGAAGGGGTCGGGTTGGAGCGCCTGACCGGTGATACCCGCGTGACCGGGGCCGTCCTGTCGGATGGCAGCACGCTTGACGTGGACTTCGCGGTTATCGGTGTCGGGATTGCCCCGGACACCGCGCTGGCAGAAGCCGCCGGGCTTGAGATCGAGAACGGCATCAAGACCGACGCCCATGGTCGCACATCGGACCCCACGATCTGGGCTGCGGGCGATTGTGCGTCCTTCCCCTATCGCGGCACCCGGATCCGGCTGGAAAGCGTGCCAAACGCCATTGATCAGGCCGAACTTGTCGCCCGCAACATGATGGGTGAAAATGTCGATTATATCGCCAAACCGTGGTTCTGGTCTGATCAATATGACGTAAAATTGCAAATCGCGGGCCTGAACGCCGGGTATGACAACGTCGTTTCACGACCGGGCGAACATGATGGCAGCGCGAGCTTCTGGTATTATCAGGGCGATACACTGCTGGCGGTGGACGCGATGAACGACCCCCGCGCCTATATGATCGGCAAACGGCTGATCGAAGCAGGAAAGACAGCCGACAAGACCCTTGTCGCAGACCCGTCGGCGGACCTGAAACCGCTGCTGAAATGAGGATCATCGCAGGTCGGTTTCGCGGGCTTTCCCTGGCTAATGTTGGAAAGGGCGATGCGGGGGCACATCTGCGCCCCACCACCGACCGGGTGCGCGAAAGCCTGTTTTCGATGCTGACCGGGGGACGGTTCGGCGATCCCATCAATGGCGCGCGGGTGCTTGACCTGTTTGCGGGCACCGGCGCCTTGGGGCTTGAGGCCCTGTCACGTGGGGCGGCGCACGCGACATTTATCGACGATGGTCGCAAAGCGCAGACCCTGATCCGTGAAAACATCGCCAAATGCCGCTGCACCGGGGAGGCCACCATCATCAAGCGCGACGCCACGCGTTTGGCCGAAGGCCAGCCGCATGACCTGATTTTCCTTGATCCGCCCTATGGCAAGGGTTTGGGGGAAAAGGCGTTGGCCGCAGCCATTAAGGGCGGCTGGGTGGCTGACGACGCGCTGATCGTGTGGGAGGATGACAGCGCCCTGACCCTGCCCGACGGCGTGACGCAACTGGACGCCCGCCGCTACGGCGCGACGACCATCACGATCTGCATCTTCTCGGCGGGTCAGCCCCAGGTTGGGTGAAACTTGCCCGCAGGCGACAGGGTGAAGATATCGCACCCGTCTGCCGTCACCCCGACCGAGTGTTCGAACTGCGCCGACAGAGACTTGTCGCGGGTGATTGCCGTCCAGTCATCGGCAAGGATCTTGGTTTCGGGACGGCCCAGATTGACCATCGGTTCGATGGTGAAGAACATCCCTTCTTCCAATACCGGTCCGGTGCCGGGGCGGCCATAATGCAGCACGTTGGGCGGGGCGTGGAACACCTGCCCCAACCCATGGCCGCAGAAATCACGCACGACCGACATACGCTGACTCTCCACGTAGGACTGAATCGCATGGCCGATGTCACCGAAGGTGTTGCCGGGGCGCACGGCCTCGATCCCTTTCATCAGCGCATCATGCGTCACCTGGATCAGACGTTCGGCAAATGGCTTGATGGTGCCCACCTTGTACATGCGGCTCGTGTCGCCATACCAGCCGTCCACGATCACCGTCACATCGACATTCAGAATGTCACCGTCGATCAGCTCGTCATGTTTGCGCGCCGATTTCTCGTTCTTGCCCTTGGGGGTCTTCGATCCGGGGATACCGTGACAAACCACATGGTTCAGCGAGATGCAGGACGCGTGTTTGTAACCTTTATAACCGATGGTGGCAGACACGGCGCCAGCCTCGTCGACCATGGCTTCGATGGCCGCGTCAAGCTCGGCTGTGGTCACGCCGGGGTCCACCATCGGCGCAATCCGGTCCAGAATATCGGCCGCCATCCGGCCTGCCTTGTGCATTCCGGCAAAATCGGTTGTGTCGTAAAGGCGGATACCTTCTTTGGTCACGCGCATGGTGTCGTCCATGGATTTGGTCCTTTTGCTTCGCCTCTAAATAGGATGTTCAGGCCAAAGACACCAGAGGGGCCGCGATTTGAACGCCGTCGGGGCTGATCCGGGTGCCAAGCACGATGGTTTCCACCCCCGCCGCGCAGGCCGCATCGAACGCCACGCCATAGGCCGGGTCGATGTCACGGGCCAGATCGAAGCGGTCGCAATCCGTGCGCTGCACCAGATAGAGCATTACGGCGCGATGCCCCTGCGCCACCATGTTGGCAAGCTCGCCCAGATGCTTGGTGCCGCGCGCAGTCACACTGTCGGGAAACTCGGCCAGGCCGGGTTGGCGGCTCAGGGTCACGGATTTCACCTCGACATACGTCAGTCGGGGGCCTTCAAGCAGAAAATCAATGCGGCTGCCCTCGCCATATTTCACCTCGGGACGGACCTGGTGATAGCTGCCCAGCATGCCGATCTGCCGCGCCTCCAGCGCTTCGCGCAATGCCCGATTGGGCACCGAGGTATCCACACCTGTGAAATGCCCATTCTCGTGGTCGACCAGACGCCAGCCGAATTTCAACTTCTTTTTCGGGTCGTCATTCGGCTCCAGCCAGATCTTCGTGCCCGGTTCCGCCAGCCCCATCATCGAGCCGGGATTGGCGCAATGGGCCACCACTTCACGACCGTCATCCAAGAGGCAATCCGCCAGAAACCGTTTATAGCGTCGAATAAGCCTGGCGGGCACAAGAGGGCTGGGAAATTGCATGGTCCGGGCCTATACCGGAAGAAGGAGAGGAGCAAGCAATGCCGAACCCAACCGCCGCGATGTTGGTCATTGGTGACGAGATTTTGTCGGGCCGGACAAGGGATGCCAACATGCATCATCTTGCGGGCAAGCTGACCGCGCACGGCATTGACCTGAAAGAGGTGCGCGTCGTGTCCGATGACGCCCCCGCGATCGAGGCTGCGGTGAAAGCCCTGTCAGACAGCTATGACCATGTCTTTACCTCGGGCGGGATCGGTCCCACCCATGACGACATCACCGCCGATTGCATTGCCCGTGCCTTTGACGACCATATCGACATTCGCGACGACGCACGCGACCTGCTGGCCGCCCATTACGCGCGGCAGGGCCACGAATTCAACGCCGCACGTCAGCGCATGGCGCGCATCCCCGACCGCGCCACGCTGATCGACAACCCGGTCTCGGTCGCGCCCGGTTTCACGTTAGGGAACGTGCATGTGATGGCCGGGGTTCCATCCGTTTTCAACGCGATGGTCGACAGTGTGCTGCCCGGTTTGACAGGCGCTGCCCCCCTGCAATCCCGATCCATTCGGATCGAGCGGGGCGAAGGGGAAATCGCCGGCCCGCTGGGTCAGTTGGCCAATGCGAATACCGACCTCAGTTTCGGATCATACCCTTTTATTCAAAACGGCATTTACGGCGCCAACATCGTGATCCGGGGCACCGATGCCGCCCGGCTTGATGCGGCCGCCAAATCCCTGTCCCAGTTGTTTTCGGAGGACGCATGAAACATCACCTTCCAAGTGTCGATCAGGTCATTGAGGCCTGCGAAGTAACCTGGCCCCCGGCCAAGACTGAACGCGTTGGTGCCTGGGTCATCCGCGATGGTGCCGGTGGTGGAAAACGTGTTTCGGCGGCAACCGAAAACTGGCCGACCACCGAAGCCGACCTGCCGGTCGCGGAAAAGGCGATGCGTAATCTTGGGATGGACCCGCTGTTCCAGATCCGTCATGGGGACGAACACCTGGACGACATGCTGGAAAAGCATGGCTATCAGATCGTCGACCCCGTCAATTTCTGGGCGATCGAGGTCGAGGAACTGACCAAGGACGCACCACCACCGGTTTCGGCGTTCTCGATCTGGCCGACCCTGTCGATCATGCACGAGCTATGGGATGCAGGGGGGATCGGCAAGGAACGGCGCGCCGTGATGGAGCGCGCAAACTGTCCGAAGACCGGCCTGTTGGCCCGCACCGACGACGCGCCCTCGGGCGTTGGCTTCGTCGGCCTTCACGGAGAGATCGCGATGGTGCACGCCCTGCATGTCGACCAGAAAATGCGCCGGCAGGGCACAGGTCTGAACCTGTTGAAACAGGCCGCGATCTGGGCGCAGGCCCAAGGGGCCAAATACCTTGCGCTGATCGTGACCCAGGGCAACCACGCGGCCAATCCGCTTTACACCAATATCGGGATGCATCTTATCGGGCATTACCATTACCGCACCAAACCATAGTAGGAGGCACCGCCGATGCAGGGCAAGAACACTGGCGTGACCGCATTGGATCTTCCGATGGTCGATCCGCTGCCCGAGGATATCCAGAAATATTTCGATATCTGCGACGAGAAACTGGGCCTTATTCCGAATGTGCTGAAGGCCTATGCCTTCGATATGGAGAAGCTGCGCGCGTTTTCGGCGATGTATAACGAGTTGATGCTGGGCGACAGTGGCCTGTCGAAGCTGGAGCGTGAGATGATCGCCGTTGTCGTCAGCGCGATCAATCGCTGCTGGTATTGCCAGGTCGCCCACGGTGCCGCCGTGCGTGCCTTGTCGGGCAAACCGCAACTGGGCGAGGCGATGGTGATGAACTGGCGCATGGCCGATCTGGATGACCGCCAGCACGCGATGCTGCAGTTTGCCGAACAGGTCACCAAGTCCTCTGCGGAGACCACCGAAGCGGACCGGGACGCGCTGCGCGCGGTCGGATTTTCTGATCGGGACATCTGGGATATCGCGGCAACGGTCGGGTTCTTTTCGATGTCGAACCGCATTGCCTCGGCGGTCGGAATGCAGCCAAACGACGACTATCACGCCCAGAGCCGATGACATTTCGGTTCCGCTATCTGCTGTCAGGCACGGCAATGGTGCTACTGACAGGCCTCGCCGTGCCCGCACGCGCCATTGATCTGCCCGCCGGGGCGAAGTTGCGCGCTGAAGAACGTGAAGTCGCCGCCCGCGCGACCCTTGCGACAGGGCGGTATGACGGACAACAGGTGCCGATCACCGCCGCCGAGGGTCAGGTCATACGGCAGGCGTGGCGGGTGGACGGCACCAGCCAGACCAGTTTCCAGATCCTGACCGGGTTGCGTGATCAATTGGATCAGGGCGGGTTCGACATTCTGTTTCAATGCCAATCCGTTTCCTGCGGC
>JAUHWP010000162.1 GCA_030424645.1 Alphaproteobacteria bacterium | reverse complement strand
ACTGACCGACCTGATCGTGGCCGAAAGCCGCCGGGTGGTGGCGCTTCTGGAACAGGTGGAGCAATTCGGCGATCTGCGTCCACCCGCCTGCACGCCGGTCAATATCCATGATATCCTGGATCGCGCCCGCGCCACCGCGCAGGTCGGATTTGCGCCGGGCATGGTGATTTCTGAGAACTACGACCCCTCGCTGCCCGACGTTTGGGTGGATGGCGACCAGATTCAGCAGGTCTTTCTGAACTTGTTGAAGAACGCCGCGCAAGCCTGCAAAGGCGAAGGAAAAATCGAGATCAGGACGTTCTATGAGGCTGGATTGCGCCTGCATCTGCCCGACGGTGGGCATGCCAGCCTGCCGTTGCAGGTCGAGGTGATCGACAACGGGCCGGGCCTGCCGGACGACATTGCCGATCACATCTTCGACCCCTTTGTGTCGGGGCGTGAAAACGGCACCGGGCTGGGGCTGGCGCTGGTGTCCAAGATCCTGACCGATCACGGCGCGCTGATCTCGGTCGACAGTCGCCCCGGACGCACCGCGTTCCGCATATCCCTGCCAGTGGCCCCGGCACCCAATCGGAAAGGAGGCTGACCATGGACGGAACCGTTCTTGTCGCCGATGATGACCGCACCATTCGCACCGTCCTGACGCAGGCGCTGACCCGCGCCGGGTGTCGCGTTCACGCCACCGGGTCGATGGCGACCCTGATGCGTTGGGTCGAAGACGGGCGCGGGGACGCGGTGATCTCGGACGTGGTGATGCCTGATGGCAATGGGCTTGAGGCGCTGCCGCGGATTGCCAAGATACGTCCCAATCTGCCGGTGATCGTGATTTCGGCGCAAAACACCATCATGACCGCCATTCAGGCCGCCGAGGCCGAGGCGTTTGATTATCTGCCAAAGCCCTTTGACCTGCCCGACCTGATGAAGCGCACCGCACAGGCGTTGGAGCGCAAGCGGGTCCGGGCCACGGAACCCCCGGCGGTGCCCGGTCCGCCACCCGATGCCGCGACCGATCTGCCCTTGGTGGGGCGCACCCCCGCCATGCAAGAGCTGTATCGGCTGGTGGCGCGGGTGCTGAATGTCGATCTGCCGGTTCTGATCACCGGGGAAAGTGGCACCGGGAAGTCTTTGATCGCGCAGGCCCTGCATGATTTTTCCGAACGGCGCGATGCCCCGTTCATCATCGCGACACCCGACGATCTTGCCCCGTCTGACGGGGTCAGCGACGTGGTGCGGCGGGCCCGTGGGGGCACGATCCTGTTCGACGGTGTCGGTGATCTGGGGGCGGATGCGCAGGCCCGCCTGTCCCGGCTGCTGGACGGGTTGGGGCCAAGCGGTCCGCGCGTTCTGGCCATTTCGCAGGGGGATTTGGCGAAGGCGGCAGCACAGGGCACCTTTCGTGAGGACCTGTATTACCGCCTTGCCGGGGTCGTGATCCCGGTGCCCAGCCTGCGCGAACGGCTTGAGGACATTCCCGCCCTGTCCGAACATTTCCTGGCCCGCGCGGCGCGTGACGGGCTGCCTGAGCGGCGGTTTTCGCCCGACGCATTGCAAACCTTGCGGGCGTTCCCCTGGCCGGGCAATGTGCGCGAGCTGGAAAACCTTGTGAACCGGCTGGTCGTCACCAGCGCCGAGGATGAAATCTCGAAATCCGAGGTTGATCTGGCGCTTGGTGGTGCGAGCTCTGCCGCGTTCGTGGCAACCGACCTGGCCGATGAGCGGCTGTCGGATTCGGTGGCCCGACACTTGCAACGCTATTTCGATCTGCATGGCGGAACGCTGCCGCCATCCGGCCTTTACCAGCGGATTCTGCGCGAAGTCGAGCTTCCGCTGATCGAAATCGCGCTCGATGCGACCGGTGGCAATCAGGCTAAATGTGCCGATTTATTGGGAATCAACCGCAATACCTTGCGTAAAAAGATCACCGAACTCGGAATCGAGGTGACACGCCGCCGCAAATTGATGTAAAAGGGCAACAGAGCGTGGCAATTGGGCACAAGATCCGGGCCACACAGGCGGACGCCGCGGCAACGCGGCCATGACGAGTAGGGGCGAGCACAGTGGCGCGACGCGCGGTGCGGAAGTCGAGGCTGGACCAGTATCTGTCCTTGCGCCGATGGCGCAGGTTCAGGTCGGTTGGGGCCTTTGGCATGGTTGTGCTGGGGCCGGTTCTGGCCATCGTGACCTTTCTGACCCTTGGACCCTTTGCCCAACGCGCCGACAGCAACACGCTGCGGCTGATCCTTCTGGCAGATGCAATCTATGTGATCATGGTGGCCGGGCTGGTGCTGGCCGGTGTCAGCCGCATGATCGTTGCCCGCCGTCAGGAAAGCGCGGGGTCGCGTCTGCACCTGCGTCTGACCATGGTCTTTGCAGTGATCGCGCTCAGTCCCACGATCCTGGTGGCGATCTTCGCGATGCTGACGCTGAACATGGGGCTTGAGGGCTGGTTTTCTGATCGTGTGCGCACCGTGGTGGGCAATTCGCTGTCCGCCGCGCAGGCCTATAAGCAGGAAAGCCGCGACGGGCTTGTGCAGGACGGCGAGGCCATCGCGGTGTTTCTGGAACGCCAGCGCCAGTCGCAATTGCTGTTGACCGATGCCGAGCTGGGGTCGCTGCTGACACAGGGACAGTCGCGGATCCAGCGTGGCTTGCGCGAAGCCTATGTGATCGACTCGCACGGGGTGATCCGGGTGCGCGGGGGTGGCTCGTATCTGTTCGATTACGAACAACCCAGCCAGGCCGATCTGGACCGCGCGCTTGCGGGTGAAACCGTGGTGATCGAGGATTGGCAGAACAACGAGTTCCGGGTGCTGATCAAGCTGGACAATTTCTCGGACCACCTGATTCAACTGACCCGTGATGTGAATGGCGAGATTCTGGACCTTGTGGATGAAACGCAAGAGGCCGCCCGGGTCTATAACCAGTTGGAAAGCCAGCGCGGCCAGCGCCTGTTCCAATTTGGCCTGATATATCTGGGCTTTGCGGTGATCCTGATCCTTGCTGCCATCTGGATGGGCATGTCTTTTGCCGAACGTCTGGCCCGTCCGGTTGGGCGGCTGGCCGGGGCGGCGCAGCGGGTTGGGGCCGGTGATCTGGATGTGCGCGTCATCGAAGAAGAGGGCGACGACGAGATCGCCATGCTGGGCCGGTATTTCAACCAGATGACCACCCAGTTGAAAGGCCAGCGCGAGCGGCTTCTGGAAAACACCGAACAGATCGAACGGCGCCGTCGCCTGTTTGACAGTGTTCTGGGGTCCGTGACCGGCGGGGTGATCGGGCTGAATGCAAATGGGCAGGTGACATTCGTGAACCGCGCGGCAGAAGAGCTTCTGGATGTGCGCGATGAAACCGGTGTCGAACAGGAATTGTCGCTTGTCGTGCCCGAGTTCCAGCCCCTTCTGGACGAGGTCGCCAGCGGCACCCGCGAAAACGCCCAGACCGAACTTCGGTTGACGCGGGGCGGCAAGCAGGAAAACCTGCTGGTGCGGATTGCGACACGCCGGTCGGACGAAGGCGGGCTGGAAGGTTACGTGGTCGCATTTGACGATGTGACCGACCTGGTGTCGGCCCAGCGCATGGCAGCCTGGGGCGACGTGGCCCGCCGGATCGCGCATGAAATCAAGAACCCGCTGACCCCGATCCAGTTGTCGGCCGAGCGGATCAAGCGCAAGTTCAGCCGCGTCGAGGGCATAGATGTCGAGGCGCTGGAACAATACACCGATGTGATCGTGCGCCAGACTAATGACTTGCGCCGGATCGTCGACGAGTTCTCGAAATTCGCGCGAATGCCGGAACCCGAACGCCGCGCGACCGATATCGTCGCACTGGTGCGCGATGCGGTGCTTCTGCAACAGGCCGGTCAGCAGGATGTCTTGATCAAGGCGGATATTCTGGAGGGGCCCATCGAGGTCGAGATCGACGCGACAATGATCGGCCAGGCGCTGACTAACCTGATCAAGAACGCCGGGGAAGCCATTGAAACATTGCAGGAAAAAGGTGCACCGGAAGGTCATGAACCGGAAATCCGCGTCGCCATGGAAACCGTCGGCGGCGGGGTCGAGATCACGATTGCCGACAACGGGATCGGGCTGCCGGAAGATCGCGCCCGATTGTTCGAACCCTATGTGACCACGCGCGACAAGGGCACCGGTCTGGGGCTTCCGATCGTGAAGAAGATTATCGAAGAGCATGGCGGGCGCCTGATCCTTGAGGATGCGCCCGCCTTCAACACGGACAGCGCCCATTTCGGTGCGTTGGCCCGTATATTCCTGCCCGCCGAGCGCGGGCAGACCGAGCAGCAGAAAGCGGGGGCAGCATGAGTGATATTCTGATTGTCGATGACGAACGTGATATTCGGGAACTGATCTCGGATATCCTGGAGGACGAAGGCTTCACCACCCGATTGGCGGGCACCTCGGACGAGGCGGTGGCGGCGGTCAAGGCGGAACTGCCGTCGCTGATGATCCTGGACATCTGGCTGAAGGATTCGGCCATGGACGGGATCGACATCCTGAAAATGGTCAAGCGCGAGCATCCCGAGGTGCCTGTGGTGATCATCTCGGGCCACGGCAATATCGAGATTGCCGTCGCTGCGATCAAGCAGGGGGCCTATGATTTCATCGAAAAGCCCTTCAATATCGACCAGTTGATGGTGGTGATCGGGCGGGCGATGGAAACCAGCCGCCTGCGCCGCGAGAACACCGAGCTGAGACGCCGCGACACCCATCCGACCGAGATGATTGGAACAAGTGCGGCGTTCAAGTCGTTGAAATCGCATCTGGACAAGGTGACGAAATCCAACGGGCGCGTGCTTTTGTCGGGGGCTGCGGGCGCGGGCAAGGAAATGGCCGCACGCTATATCCACGCCAATTCCGATCGGGCGTCGGCGCCGTTCGTGGTGGTCAACTCGGCGTCTATCGAAGCGGACCGGATGGAAGAGGTCCTGTTCGGTCGCGAAAGTGCCGAACGCGGTGTCGAACCGGGCTTGCTGGAAGAGGCGAATGGCGGCGTGCTCTATTTCGACGAAGTGGCCGACATGCCCCTTGGCACGCAATCCAAGATCCTGCGCGTGCTGGTCGACCAGCGGTTCCAGCGGGTTGGGGGCACCGACAAGGTGTCTGTCGATCTCAGGGTCATTTCCTCGACCAACCGCGATTTGCAGGCCGAGATCGAGAACGGCCAGTTCCGCGAAGAACTGTATCATCGCCTGAACGTGGTGCCGATAGCGGTGCCGCCGCTGGGCGAACGGCGCGAGGACATACCCGAGCTCGCGCGCTATTTCCTTCAGGCCTTCAACAGCGATCAGGGCCTGCCGCTGCGTGATCTTGCCGAAGATGCCGAGGCAATGCTTCAGACCATGCAATGGCCGGGCAATGTGCGGCAGTTGAAGAACATGGTGGAACGCGTGCTGATCCTGGGCGAAGGCACGGGGCCGATCCAGGCTTCGGACCTGCCGGGGCAGGATGGCGGC
>JAUHWP010000161.1 GCA_030424645.1 Alphaproteobacteria bacterium | reverse complement strand
AAGCGATACAGTTGCTTGATGGCCGACAGGCGGCGGGCGCGGGTGGATTGGGCCAGCCCCATCGTGTCGCAATCGACCATGAAGGCTTCGATATCGGCACGGGTGACATCGTCAAACCCCAGCCCCTTGTCACCCGCAAACGCGGCAAACCCCTTCAGGTCGCGGCCATAGGCCAGAAGCGTGTTCTCGGACGCGTCAAGCTCGGCCGCCTGTGCTTCCAGAAAGGTGGAAATCCAGCGGGCATGATCGGCATTCATCCGCGCCGCTCCAGAATCAGGAACTCAAGCGCGGCCTGGCGGGCCACCTGTTCCAAACCGACCTGCCGGAAAAACGCCAGCGCGTCGGTCAGTTCGTCCAGATCGCCATTGCTGCCCGAGGTGAACAGCTCGATCGCGCGCAGGATGGCTTCGCCCAGCCGATCCTGTTCAACCAAGGACCGCAGACGGACCGGAAGGCTGGTGGCGGTAAAGCCTTCCAACACCGCGCGGGTGCGTTCGTCAATCGGTGTCAGACCGGCGGTCTGGCCCCGTGCGATCCCGATCAGAAGCGGAGCCAGCGTATCGCCGGGGGCGGGGCGGGCCGTTTCGGCCACCGTTTCGTATTGCGCCGACAGAAGCCCGATCCGAAGCGCGATCCCACCTGCCGGACCAGCCAGGTCGCGGGCGGCCAGATCGGCGCCGAGCACTTGCGCAAACGGCACTTCCAAACCGCTTTCCTTGAGATGGGACCACAGGGTCAGCACGGCGTCGGCAAGCGCGTCGTCATCCGTAGCCGCCAACGCGGTTTCGACGCTTTTTACCGCGCTCATACGGTCCCATATCCCGCCCGAGGCCGCGGGCCTGCGTTCGGAATAAAGGCCCAGCAGTTGGTTGTCCGTCACGGCCCCGACCCGCGCCAGCCGCTCGCCCGCCTCGGCGCGGGCTTTCCAGCCGATATTGGCGCGCAGGTCGGATTGCGCAAAAGCAAGGGGCAGGGATGCGGTGTTGATATGCTGACCGATGGCTTCGAACATACGGAATGTCAGGGGCGAGGGGTGATCGGGGCGCGTAAGCTCCGGTTCGTCTTCGAACAGGTCGGGGTCAAGGAACCGGGCCAGCAGCGCGTCATCCTCGTCGCTGATATATCCCAGCGCCCGCCCGGTCTCGAGCGTCAGGACAGCCGCATCCCAATCGCCGCTGCGGGCAAGGCAAAAGACCCGCGCGGTGAAGGTGGGGCTGAGCTCGGGCGTGGCACGCAGGGTCGTGCATTGTGCATCTTCGGTGCCCAACAGGAGCGAGGTATCGAAGGCGCGGCGAAAGACGCGCGGGTTCACCGACCCGGCCCGCGCCAGCAGGGTTTCGGCCTGATCCAGCGCGCCAATGGACAACAGACGGTCCACCCGTGCCAGGAACAGGCGATCCTCGCCGGCGCTGGCCCCTTTCGGGGGGTCAAGCTCGGCCAGCATCAGGCGTTGCAGCAGGTTTTGCATCGCCGGCAGAAGGTCCAGATCGAGGGTCGAGATACGACGCGCAAGGTCGTCGGGGCGCGACATGCCCCACAGATCGCGCGGCAACCCGGTGACGACGCTGGGCAACAGGCCCACCGCATCCAGCACGGGGGTCTTAAGCAACGTCATCGTCACCTCGGCAACCGAGGCGCCCGTGCTTGTCGCCGGTTCATCCAGCGTGGGCGGCAGGATGGCATTGTCCGATGACGGCGGCGGCAGCGCGATGCTGTCCGACAGCCAGTCGATGGCCGACAGGGGACCGGCCCCTTGCGGGGTCTGTGCCGCGACGGGCCAGGACGAACCGATCAGAACGCAAGACAGCGCGCCGCCCAGTAAAGCGGCGCGTTTCGGTCCTCCGCCCCTGGATCGTTCAGCCGCCATTCAACGTCACAGTGCTGCTTTGCGGTGCGGTTCTCGGCGCCATGTCACCGAAAAACGCGAAACCGGTCAGGCCGATAAAGCCAACGACTGCAAGAAAAAATACGAGCTTGATCAAACGGATCAGCATGTCTTTCCACCCATTTTCTGCCTCAAGTGGTGTTTTGCCTGATTTTATATATGGCATTTCCCGTAAGATCACGCCATTCAGGAAAGAAATCCGAATTTGGGCAAGTGGGCGCCGTTTTGGCATTCAAGCTGAAGAAATCCATCGTCATGGTGGGCATGATGGGGGCGGGCAAGACCGCGGTGGGGCAGGCGGTTGCAAACCGGCTGCATGTGCCGTTTCTGGACAGCGATGAAGAAATCGTCCGGGCCGCCAACATGTCCATCGCCGAGATTTTCGAGCGGGATGGCGAAGATTTTTTCCGCAGGCGCGAATCCGAAGTGATCGGGCGCCTGCTGGACACGGAACGGGCTGTGCTGTCGACCGGCGGTGGCGCGTTCATGTCCGACCGAAACCGCAAGATGATCTCGGATCGTGGTGTGGCGGTCTGGCTGAACGCCGATCTCGACTTGCTGTGGGCGCGGGTCAAGCACAAGGACACGCGCCCCCTGCTGCGCACACCCGACCCGAAGGCGACACTGACCGAAATCTATGACACGCGTGTTCCGATCTATGCCAAGGCGGACCTGTCCGTCGCGGCGCAGCGGGACTTCACGATTGCCGATATGGCGGATGCGGTGGTGCAAGCCCTGCTGACCCGCCCCGATGTGCTTGAGGAGACCTGACATGACCACCGTCCATGTGCCGCTTGGGGATCGCGCCTATGATGTGCGGATCGGGCCGGGGTTGATCGGTCGCGCCGGGGACGAGATTGCACCCCTGCTGCACCGTTCAAAGGTCTGGATCGTCACCGAAGAGACTGTGGCGGGGCTGCACCTGTCGACATTGCAGGACGGGCTGGCTGCACAGGGCATCGCGTCCGAGGCGCTGATTCTGCCGCCGGGTGAGGCCACGAAAAGCTGGCCCCATCTGATGCGCACGGTGGAATGGCTGTTGGAAGAACGGGTTGAGCGCAAGGATGTCGTGCTGGCCTTCGGCGGTGGCGTGATCGGCGATCTGGTGGGGTTCGCGGCCGCGATCCTGCGCCGGGGAGTCCGGTTCGTGCAATTGCCCACATCGCTTCTGGCGCAGGTCGACAGTTCGGTTGGCGGCAAGACCGGCATCAACGCCCCGCAAGGCAAGAACCTGATCGGTGCCTTTCATCAGCCCTCTCTGGTGCTGGCGGATATCGAGGTTCTGGGCACGCTCACCCCGCGCGATTTTCTGGCCGGCTATGGCGAAGTGGTGAAATATGGCGGGCTGGGGGACGGTGCGTTCTTTGAATGGCTCGAGGGTAACGGACCTGCGCTGGCGGCGGGCGATATGGCATTGCGGGAAGAGGCCGTGCGCCGCTCGGTCCAGATGAAAGCCGATATCGTGGTGCGCGACGAAACCGAACAGGGGGACCGCGCGCTTCTGAACCTTGGCCACACATTCGGCCACGCGCTGGAGGCCGCGACGGGGTATTCCGACCGGCTGTTGCATGGCGAAGGGGTGGCCATCGGCTGTGCGTTGGCGTTTGAGACTTCGGCGCGGTTGGGACTGAGCAGCCAGGAAAGCCCTTCACGGTTCCGCGCCCATCTGGCCGCGATGGGTATGAAGAAAGACCTGTCGGACATTCCGGGCGATCTGCCCGATACAGCTGGTCTGATCACGCTGATGGGGCAGGACAAGAAGGTTGAACAGGGCAAGCTGCGCTTCGTTCTGGCCCGCGCCATTGGCGAGGCATTCGTTGCCGACGATGTGGATATGGGCGTGGTGCGATCCGTGCTGGATGACGCGCTGGCCGCGCGTTAGAACGAAAACAGCCGCCCCAAGGGGCGGCTGCAAGTCGATCTTTTCGATGGGATCAGAACGGGATTTCGTCGTCGAAACCGCCGCCTGCCGGGGCTGGGCCGGAATCGCCACCGCCATATCCGCCCTGGTTGCCGCCCCCATAGCCGCCGCTTTGACCGCCGCCGCCACCGTCACCACGCCCATCAAGCATGGTCAGCGTGCCATCAAACCCTTGCAGCACAACCTCGGTCGAATAGCGGTCATTGCCGGACTGGTCCTGCCACTTGCGGGTTTGCAGTTTACCTTCGACAAACACCTTCGACCCTTTGCGCAAATATTGTTCGCAGATGCGCACCAAACCCTCCTGGAAGATGGCAACCGTGTGCCATTCGGTTCTTTCGCGCCGTTCGCCGGTGTTGCGGTCTTTCCAGGTTTCCGACGTGGCGATGCGTAGGTTGCACACCTTGCCACCGTTCTGGAATGTGCGCACTTCCGGGTCAGCACCCAGATTGCCGATGAGCATGACCTTGTTAAGCGAACCCGCCATCCGTCGTCCTTTCGATTCTGTAATTCGACCCCATGGTTACACCATGTGACGGTGGCAATGAAAACGGAAATCCCGCCTGTGCCGCCGGTCTGAACGGCCTGTTCTTCCGACCCCGACCGGGCCTTGATCTGCAAAATGCCGCACCCTCTTCCCCAAAAAGACGAAACTGCGTATATTGCGCCCGAGGATTTTCAGGGGACAGGCATGTCGCGCAAGATTTTTTCGAAGACATATGGGGCTGTTTTGGGTCTTGCGGCGGGCATCGCACCGATGGGCGAGGCCGCTTTCGCGGAAAACCTGTTTTCCAGTTCTGGCGGTCGCGCGGCCTTTGCCGCCCAGACCCGTGTTCTGGACACGCGCGCTGCGCAACAATACGCCGCCAGCACGCGGCTGACCCCCAACAAGGATGCGGAACCGAGCTATGGCATCCCGTCCTTCAATGGAAAATACAAAGGCGAATATCTTGCACTGGCGAAGGCGGCGGCGCAGCGTCATGGCGTTCCACAGGACCTGTTCCTGCGGCTTGTGCAACAGGAAAGCGGCTGGAACCCGCGCGCGCGCAGTCATGCAGGCGCCATCGGTCTGGCACAGTTGATGCCGTTCACCGCCCGCAAGCTGGGGGTTGATCCACACAATCCGGCGCAAAACCTTGAGGGCGGGGCGCGTTACCTGCGTCAGCAATATGATCGGTTCCGGTCGTGGCGGCTTGCGCTGGCGGCTTATAATGCCGGGCCGGAAGCGGTGCAGAGATACTCGGGCGTGCCGCCCTACAAGGAAACCCGCGGCTATGTTCGGGCCATTCTGGGCAGCTAAACCGAACGCCCGGTCGGCCCTGCATAGGCACGTTCAACCTTGGCGACCCGCAGGCTGTAGCGCGCATACCAGCGTTCGATCCCCATTTTCTGTGCAATCAGGTGATCTGACACCTGTTTCCACGCCAAAATGGCGTCTTCATCCGCCCAATAGGATACGGTGATCCCGAACCCCGTCGCATCACGCGTGGTTTCGGCGCCCAGATAGCCGGGTTGCGCTTGGGCAAGCGTGAAAATCTGGTCCGCCATCGCCTCGTATCCGGGTGCGGGATCGGCCAGTTGATTGGTGAAAATCACGGCGTAATAGGGTGGCGCAGGTAGCGGCGCAAACCGGGAGGGGGGCATCTGGATGCGTCCTTTCTGAGAACGCATCCAGATTAGAGTGGTGGTCTTGCTTATTCTACCCCGGACAGCTCTTTCTTATGCAGCC
>JAUHWP010000030.1 GCA_030424645.1 Alphaproteobacteria bacterium | reverse complement strand
CCCCTGTTGGCCAAACTGGATGCCATCGTGAAAGAACTGGGCTTTAACGAGTATACCGCGCATCACGGCGACACGTTCAACATGCTGTTGTTCACCCTGTCGCTGATGATTGGTACCGCTGGTCTGCCCCACGTGATCATGCGCTTCTTCACCGTTCCCAAAGTGTCCGACGCCCGTTGGTCCGCTGGCTGGGCGCTGGTGTTCATCGCCCTTCTGTATCTGACGGCCCCGGCTGTTGGTGCCATGGCGCGTCTGAATATCTCGGAAATGATGTGGCCCAATGGCGGCATCGAAGGTGGTGCCGTGACGCTTGAGCAGATCGAAAATGACGAGCGCTATGACTGGATGGACACCTGGCAGAAAACCGGCCTTCTGGGCTGGGAAGACAAGAACGGCGACGGTGCGATCCAGTACTATAACGATGGCAACGCCGATCTTCAGGCTGTTGCTGCCGAAAAAGGCTGGGCTGGCAACGAGCTGACCAACTTCAACCGCGACATTCTGGTTCTGGCCAACCCCGAGATTGCCAACCTTCCCGGTTGGGTCATCGGTCTGGTCGCAGCCGGTGGTCTTGCCGCTGCTCTGTCGACGGCTGCTGGTCTGCTTCTGGCCATCTCGTCGGCGGTGTCGCATGACTTGATCAAGGGTGCCATCAACCCGCAGATCTCGGAAAAAGGCGAGCTGTTGTCAGCGCGTATCGCGATGGCGGTTGCGATCCTTGTGGCCACCTATCTGGGTCTGAACCCTCCGGGCTTCGCGGCACAAACCGTGGCGTTGGCCTTCGGTCTGGCTGCGGCGTCGATCTTCCCGGCGCTGATGATGGGCATCTTTTCGACCAAGGTGAACAACAGCGGTGCGGTTGCTGGTATGATCGCGGGTATCTCGGTCACCCTGATCTACATCTTCCTGCACAAGGGTTGGTTCTTCATCCCGGACACGAACAGCTTCACCGATGCTGATCCGCTGTTGGGGACGGTCAAGTCGACCTCGTTCGGTGCCATTGGTGCTGCGATCAACTTTGCAGTGGCTTACGTTGTGTCGGGTATGACCAAGGAAACACCTGCCCACATCCAGGAGCTGGTGGAAAGCGTCCGCGTTCCGCGCGGCGCCGGTGCGGCACAGAACAAGTAAAAGGTCTGGGCGAGGGGTCCATGCGGCGCCTCGTCCCCTTTCAATCCTGTCCCGTCCGGTGCACACCGGGCGGGACAATTCTTTTCAGCAAAGGCGCAATTGAATGCCGTTGACCCAGGACCAGATCCTCCGCTTCCTGCAATCCGTTCATCCCTATGACGTGCTGCCGCGGGACACGCTTGTCGACCTTGCCGCAAAGATGACATCCCGCGCCGTCGCGGCGGGTGAGCCCATATACGGGCTGGCCGAACAACTGCCCGGCATCTTCATCATCCACGCAGGCGAGGTCGAGGTTACGGACGAGAACGGCGTGACCGTCAGCCAGCTTGGGGTGCGTAATTCGTTCGGGGAACGTGGCCTTCTGCGGGATGGGCGGGCGGTGACCTCATCGCGCGCAGCGACGGACGCGACGCTGTTGATCCTGCCTGTCGACGCGTTTCAGGCGCTGGTCAAAGACCACGACCCGGTGCGCCGGTTCTTTGACCGGTCACGGGCCGACAAGCACAGCAAGCAAAGCCAGCAAAGCCTTGCCACCACACAGGTCGACACGTTCATGGCGCGCAATCCGATCACCTGTGCATCGGATGCAACGGTGCAGGAGGCGGCGATCCTGATGCGCGACAATCGGGTGTCGTC
The DNA here is from genome assembly GCA_030424645.1 of Alphaproteobacteria bacterium. GTDB lineage: Bacteria > Pseudomonadota > Alphaproteobacteria > Rhodobacterales > Rhodobacteraceae > Aliiroseovarius. The sequence goes on along the minus strand of JAUHWP010000030.1, from coordinate 27,336 downwards.
GTTGTGCATGATGGATGGTGACAAGCTGACCGGCATCCTGACGACCCGCGACATGTCGGGAAAGGTGGTGGCCAAGGCCCTGCCAAGCGATACGCCTGTCTCGGCCATCATGACGCCGAATCCGATCACACTTGCGCCGTCTGCCATTGGGTCGGATGTGCTGCACGTGATGATGGAGAAGCGCATCGGCCACCTGCCGATTGTCGAAGGCGACACGCTTGTCGGGATCGTCAGCCAGACCGACCTGACCCGGTTCCAGGCCGTCAGCTCGGCCGAACTGGTGCGCGAACTGGCGCAAGCCGCCGACGCCGAGGAGATGCGCAAGGTGACGGCCCGCATTCCGCAGCTGCTGGTGCAGCTTGTCGCGGGCGGCAGCCCCCATCAGGTCGTCACCCGCCTGATCACCGATATTGCCGACACCGCCACCCGCCGGTTGGTTGCGCTGGCAGAAGACAAGCTTGGACCGGCCCCGGCGCCATTTCTTTGGTTGGCCTGCGGCAGCCAGGGACGGCAGGAGCAGACCGGCGTGTCGGATCAGGACAATTGCCTGATCCTGTCCGATGAGGTGACGGAGGCCGATCGCGACGGCTATTTCGCCGATCTGGCGAATTTCGTTTGCGACGGGCTGGACGCGTGTGGCTATGTTTATTGCCCGGGCGACATGATGGCCACCAACCCGCGCTGGCGGCAACCCCTGTCGGTCTGGCGCGGCTATTTCGACGGCTGGGTGGCCAAGCCAAGCCCCGAGGCGCAGATGCTGGCCTCGGTCATGTTCGACCTGCGCCCGATTGCCGGTGACGTGCACCTGTTCAGTGACCTGCAAACCGACACGCTGGCGATGGCGGCGAAGAACTCGATCTTCGTGGCGCATATGGTGTCAAACAGCCTGAAACACACGCCGCCGCTGGGTCTGTTGCGTGGCTTTGCCACCATCCGGTCGGGCGAGCACAAGAACCATCTGGACATGAAACATAACGGCGTTGTGCCCATCGTCGATCTGGGCCGTGTCTATGCCCTGCAAGGCCAATTGACCGAAGCGAATACGCGCGCCCGCCTTGTGGCCGCGATCAATGCGGGTGGGCTGAGCCAATCGGGCGGGCGGGACCTGCTGGACGCTTATGACCTGATCGCCGAGACCCGGCTGGAGCATCAGGCCGAACAGGTGAAAGCCGGTCAGGCGCCCGATAATTATCTGGCGCCCTCGGCGTTGTCAGAGTTTGATCGCAGCCATCTGCGCGACGCGTTCGTGGTGGTGAAATCAATGCAAAGTGCCATCGGGCACGGGCGCGGAATGCTCGGCTGACGGGTGATGCGCGCAAGGGAAGGAAGCTGAATGTTCTATGAAATCGTCGCCACGCTCGTGTCTGCCTTTGTTGGCGCTGGTCTGGTTCTGGCCCTGAACAAGCTGACGGGGGGGCGTCTGCCCAAATGGGCGATGCCGGTCGGAGCAGGTCTGGCCATGATCGTGACCACGGTCGCCAATGAATACGCCTGGTATGACCGCACCCGCGATCTTCTGCCAGAAGGCATGACCGTCGTGATGGAGGTCGAGAACAACTCGCTCTATCGTCCCTGGACCTATGTCGTGCCGTTCGTCGAACGCTTCGCGGCGCTGGACGAACAGTCTTTGCGCACCCATCCGGCCCAACCGGCGTTGCGGATGGTTGATCTGGTGTTCATGGGGCGGTGGTCGGCGCCTGAAAAGATGATTGTCCTTGGAAACTGCGACACCGGCCAGCGGGCACCCCTGATCGACGGGGTGGCGTTCGACAACTCGGGGCAGGTGACGGGCGTCGACTGGGTCAGCGTGCCAGAGGACGACCCGATCCTGACTGCCATCTGCAAGCTTGAGGTGACATCATGAAAATCCTGACCACCCTGTCCTTGCGCCTGCGGATCTTCCTGTTCTTCGCGCTGTTGGCCGTGTGCGGGGTGGGGGTGGTGATGGCGGGGCTTGCCATCGGCTATGCGCGCGCGCAGACCACCGGGCCGGCATCTGGGTTTGTTTTTGCCGGTGTGCTGTCGGGGTTCGGCCTGCTGGCGCTGACGGCGGGTGTCTGGTTCCTGTTCGACGAAAACGTGGCCCGCCCGATTGAACGGCTGGCCAGCGGCCTGCGGTCCCGCGCCCATGCGGGCAGTGGCGGGGTCGATATCCATGCCGCGCGCTATCTGGGCGATCTGGCCCCCGCAGCCGAAGCGGTGTCAGAGCAGTTGATGAAATCCACCATGGATCAGGCCAGCATCGTCGCCGCCGAAACCGCGCGGCTGACGGCGGATAAGGCACGGCTGACGGCGCTTCTGTCGGAAATTCCGGTGGCGATGATCCTTGTGAACCCGGCGCACCAGATCGTGCTTTACGACAAGCAGGCGGCCGGGGTGTTGTCACAGGTCTGCCCGCCGCGCCTGAACGCCTCGATCTTCGACTATTTTCAGAAAGGTCCGTTTCTGGCAGCGCATAAGAAGATGATGGCCACCGGGCTTGAACAGAGCTTCACCGATCTGGCCGCGGCCAACGGGCTGGAATTCGATGCCCGCCTGACACCCCTGGGTCCCGGCGACGGCTATCTGGTCATCATCGACGAGGCGCACGCCAATATCGCCCCGGATCAAAGCCGCCCCGTGGTGTTCGATTTCGACCTGATGGAGGGGCAGGCCACCGATAACCTGATGGACATGCACCTGAAGGACCTGACCTATGTCGTGTTCGACACCGAGACCACGGGGCTGTTGCCGCATAAGGACGAGATCGTGCAGATCGGCGCGGTCCGCGTGGTGAAGGAAAAGATCGTGCCGGGCGAGATCGTCGACCAACTGGTCGATCCGGGCATCAGGATACCGGCGGCCTCGACCAAGGTGCATGGGGTGACGAACGCGATGGTGGCGGGACAACCGGGCATCGCGGTGGCGGGCAAGCATCTGCACGACTTCGCGCGTGGCGCGGTTCTCGTGGCTCATAATGCGCCGTTCGACATGGCCTTTCTGCGCCGCCACGCTGAGACCTGCGGGGTGGAGTGGACCCACCCGATTCTTGATACCGTGCTGCTGTCAGCCATACTTTATGGCACGACCGAGGTGCACACGCTGGATGCCCTGTGCGAGCGGTTGGGCGTGACCATCCCGCCAGAGCTGCGTCACACCGCGCTTGGCGATGCCCACGCCACTGCCGAGGTGTTGTGCAAGATGCTGGCCATGCTGCATTCGCGCGGGATCGAAACGCTGGCGGGCGCGATTGCCGAGGCGAAAAAGCACAAGCGGCTGCTGGACGACCTGAACTGAGCGGGCACCGGATCAGCGGCTTTCATCCGCGCCCATCTTGCGCTCCAGCCACCGCACACCGGCCGAGATGATCAGGACCAGCAGCAGGTATTCGAAGATCAGCAGGGTATAGATTTCCAGCGGGCGGTATTCGGTCACAACCAGCTCGTTGGCGCGGCGGGTCAGTTCCTCCATCCCGATCACCGAGGCGAAGGCCGACATTTTCACGATATAGATGAACTGGTTTGCCAGGGGCGGCAGGATGCGGCGCACGGCTTGCGGCAGGATGACATAGCGCATGGCCTGCGCACGGGTCAGCCCGATGGTCCGGGCGGCTTCCGCCTGCCCGCGCGGGACGGCCTGGATGCCGGACCGGAAGATTTCGGCGGTGAAGGCGCTGTCGGACAGGGCCAGTGTGATCACCGCGCCCCAGAATGGGTCGATGGACAGGTTCATCCCCATCGACCGCAGCACGACCGGCAGGCCATAGAACACCCAGAACAGCATCGGCAGCAGGGGGATTGCGCGGATGAATTCGACATAGATGCGGTTGGGTAGGCGCAGCCAGCGACTTTGCGCAAAGGCGGGCAGGGCGACGAACAAACCGATGATAATCGACGCCGCCGCCGCCAGGACCGAAATCTGGATGGTCGATGAGAAGCCCCGCAGCAGGAACTTCACATTGGTCCAGCCGGACGGGGTGGACGGGTCGATGACATACCACCCCCAGGTTCCCGGTGGTGCCGAACAGGCGGCAAGGGCCATGAGTGACAGAAGCGCAAGGGGAAGGCGGACAGTCTTCATCGTCGCCCCCTAGTGCTTCAGGATCTTGTCAAGAAACTGCGCGAAGCGTTCCGATTTCGGCGCTGCGAAGGCGATGTCCGGCGGTTCAACCTCGACGATCTCGCCCGCGTCCATGAAGGCGATCCGGTCGGCCACACGGCGGGCGAACCCCATCTCGTGGGTCACGCAGATCATCGTCATGCCGTCGCGGGCCAGATCCTCCATCACCTCAAGCACTTCGGCGATCATCTCGGGGTCCAGCGCCGAGGTGGGTTCGTCAAACAGCATGAGCTTCGGATCCATACACAGTGAGCGCGCGATTGCCACGCGCTGCTGCTGACCGCCCGACAGCTGACCGGGGCGTTTGCCCGCCTGTTCAGGGATGCGCACCCGTTCCAGATAGGCCATCGCGCGGTCGTGGGCGTCCAGCTTCGGCATTCCCAGCGCGCGCATCGGGCCAAGCATCAGGTTGTCCAGTACGCTGAGATGCGGAAACAGGTTGAATTGCTGAAAGACCATCCCGACATCGCCGCGCCCCTGCGCATCGACCGGCTCGCCATGAAGGCGGATCGTGCCTTCCTGATGGGTTTCCAGCCCTGCAAGCAGGCGCACAACGGTCGACTTGCCGGACCCGGACGGGCCACAGATCACCAGCTTTTCACCATGATCCACATCCAGCGTGATGTCGCGCAGCACCTGGAAATCGTCATACCACTTGCTGACATGCGCCATCGAGACCGCGTGCTTGCTGTGCTTTATGTTCACCACTTGTTCTTTTGCCCGCGATCTGTTCAACTGATCGTGAGCAACCCATCGGGGTGCTGCCTCGATCCGTATCCTGTTTGTTAAGGTATATGAACACGTAGCGAAATTGATAACCACCAAAAGGACACCGCGCGATGAACTTTCTGCGAACACTTGGGGCCGGGATGCTGGCATTGGCGATGCTGGCCGGCGGGGCGCAGGCCCAATCTGCCCTGAACGATATTCTGTCCGGCGGCGTCCTGAAAGTGGGCACGACCGGCGACTGGAACCCGATGACAATGAAGGATCCGGCCACGGACGGTTATCGTGGCTATGACATCGACATCATGACCGAACTGGCCAAGGATCTTGAGGTCGAGCTGGAATTCGTGCCGACCGACTGGAAAACGCTGGTGAACGGGATCGTGGCGGGGAATTATCACATGACCGGCTCGGCCTCGATCTCGCCGTCGCGGATGAAGGTCGCGGGGTATTCCGAGCCTTATATCTCGGTGCAGATCCTGCCCTTCACCACCTCGGACAAGGTGGGGAACTATGACGGGTGGGAGGCGATCAACAAGCCCGAAGTGAAGGTTGCCACCACGCTTGGCACCTCGTTCGAAGGGATGGTGCGCAACTGGTTCCCGGATGCCGATATCAAGGTGGTCGAAGCGCCTGCGCGTGGGTATCAGGAGGTTCTGGCCGGTCGCGCCGATGTCTTCATCACCTCGAACATCGAAGGGGCCACGCTGACCGAGAAGTTCCCGCAAGTGACCGCCGTTCCGGTCGACGCGCCGCGCGCACCGACCCCGATTGCGATGCTGCTGCCGCAGGGGGATCAGGTCTGGATCAACTATGTGAACAGCTGGGTGAAGCTGAAGAAGGAACAGGGCTTCTTTGCCGAGACCGCCGCGAAATGGGGCCTGTGACCCAAGCCATATGATACACGAAAGGCCGGGCGCTGTGCCCGGTCTTTTTCTTTCTTGTCACGGAAGTTCGGCGGTTTGGTACAGTTTCACCTTGGTGCCGCCGTGATCGACGGGCGGGCCGGGGGGCAGGAAGGGCAGACCCGTCGCCTTGGCCAGCCCGCCGTCGCTGGTGATGATTGCCACGCGCCAGCCTGCAAACCGCTCCATCAGCACCTTGCCCAAGGTGCCATAAAGCGCAAACAGCAGCTTCTTGTTGCCGATCCGCCCGCCATAGGGTGGGTTCACGATGACAAGGCCGGGTGGGGCATCGGGGCGTTCAAGATCGCTGATCGCGGCTTCGGTGAAGTGGGTCAGGGGGGCGACCCCGGCGGCCTGGGCATTCTGACGGCTGTTGGCAATCGCGCCGGCGTTGCGGTCCGACCCAAAGAACCGGGGCGGTCCTTCCGCGACCTCGACCCGGGGCGCGGTATTGATCCTCGCAAAGGCTTTGGCATCGAAACTGGCCAGGTGTTCAAAGGCAAAATGGCGGGCGCGTCCGGGCATTAGCCCCACCGACATCTCGGCTGCTTCGATCAGGAACGTGCCTGACCCGCACATCGGGTCCAACACGGGTTCCTGCCCGTCATATCCTGCCGCCTTCAGGAACAATGCCGCCAAAGTCTCGCGCATCGGCGCCTTGCCGGTCGCGGTCTTGTGCCCGCGCTTGTGCAGGCTTTCGCCGGATGTATCCAGACTGATCGTCACCAGATTGTCGTCGATCCGCACCTTCAGAACCAGCGCGGCGTCTTTGGAAATCGGTGCGCCCAGCGTTTCCTTGATCGCCGTTTCGACCCGTTGGGCGGCGGCCTTGTGGTGATAGATCTTCGACCGTTTGCACACGGCTTCCACGCGCACCGGAACATCTGACCGCAGCACGTCCGCCCACGGAAACTTGCGCGCGCGCTTGTCCAGTTGTGCCAGATGAAACGCCCGGAAACTGCCCAGTCGCACCAGCACGCGCGTGGCCCCGCGCAGCGTCAGGTTGGCCCGCCAGATCTCGGCCCAATCACCATGGATAGTCACGCCGCCGGGGCTGGCGGTGGGGGTGGCAAAACCTGCGGCGCGGGCCTCGTCCGCCAGCACGGGTTCCAGACCCGGCGGGGCGACAAGGAAAATCTCATATGTGTTGGTGTCAGTCATGGTGTCCCATAGCCCAAGGGCGCAGGCAGGGCGAGGGGGATTGTCACACCTTCAAGTCTTTCGACGGGATGATCGGGAAGAACACGCCGCCCGACCACAGGCCGAACCAGCTTTCGCCGTCGTGATCTTCATGTGCCCCCAGATCGACCAGCCGATAGAAGCTTTTGCGGTCGATCAGCGCCTCAAGATTGGTGCGCACCAGCACATAGGGCGACGGCTCGCCGGTTTCGGGGTCGCGTTCGACGCGGATCGGGGCGTCCGGCCCGGCTTGGGTTTCGTCGCCCACATTGGTGGTGAAGGTCAGCACCTGATCGCGGCTATCTCCCGTGGTTTCGAAGTCGATGGCGACAAACGGCGCATCGTCCACGGTGATCCCGACCTTTTCCACGGGCGTGACAAGGAAATAGTCGTCGCCATCCTTGCGGATGATGGATGAAAACAGCTTCACCAGTTCGTGCCGCCCGATGGGGGTGCCAAGGTAAAACCAGGTCCCGTCACGCGCGATCCGCATGTCCAGATCACCACAGAAGTCAGGGTTCCACAGATGCACGGGCGGCAGGCCCTTCTTGCCCGCCTTGCGCGCGGCATCTGCCAAAGCCTCGGTCATGTTCTTGCCGGTTGAGGCTTTTTCCGGCGATTTTCCGTCACTTGCCGTTTTTGTCATTTGTTCCCCCGACGCGTTTGGCCTTTAATGAAATGTAATAGCCAAGCGGAGGAATTTCCATGACCAACGACGCCATTCTGGACGAGATCGAAGCCCTTGGCGACACGCTGGCGCGCGCGAAGGGCGTCATCTCGCGGCGAATTATCGGTCAGGAACAAGTGGTTGACCTGACCCTGTCGGCCCTGCTGGCGGGTGGGCATGCGCTTTTGATCGGGCTGCCGGGGCTGGGCAAGACGCGGCTGGTGGAAACGCTGTCCACGGTGATGGGCCTGCGCGAAGGGCGCATTCAGTTTACGCCCGACCTGATGCCATCCGACATTCTTGGGGCCGAAGTGCTGGAAGAAAGCGCCGAGGGCACCCGGTCGTTCCGATTCCTGAAAGGGCCGATCTTCTGTCAGCTTCTGTTGGCGGACGAGATCAACCGCGCCAGCCCCCGCACCCAGTCGGCGCTGTTGCAGGCGATGCAGGAACATCAGGTCTCGGTTGCCGGGCAGACTTATGAACTGGCCGCCCCTTTTCATGTGCTGGCCACCCAGAACCCGCTGGAACAGGAAGGGACCTATCCCTTGCCCGAGGCCCAGCTGGACCGGTTCCTGTTGCAGGTGGATGTGGAATACCCTGATCGCGACGCCGAGCGCGATATTCTGATTGCCACAACCGGCACCGAGGACGCGCAGGCCGAGCCGGTCTTTTCTGCGGCAGACCTGATTGCCGCGCAGAAATTGCTGCGTCGGATGCCGGTCGGGGAAAACGTGGTCGATGCGATCCTTGATCTTGTCCGGGCCTGTCGTCCGGTGGAAGCCACGGCCCCGCAGATCGTGCGCGACACCGTCAGTTGGGGGCCGGGGCCGCGCGCGGCGCAGGCGCTGATGCTGCTGACGCGCGCCCGCGCGCTGATCGACGGACGGCTGTCGCCGGGGATCGACGATGTGCAGGCCCTTGCGCGCCCGGTCCTGAGCCACCGGATGGCGCTAAGCTATGGTGCGCGGGCGGCGGGTCACGATCTGGCCGATGTGATTGACGCGGTGGTCGACCAGACCACCCGCGCCGTGGCGGCGGCGTGACCGCCAGCCCCACATTACGCAGCCGGGCCGAGGGTCTGGCCGGGCGCCTGCCGCCCCTTCTGGCGCAGGCGCGCCATCTTGCCGTCAGCGTAGAGCTTGGGGAACATGGCCGGCGCAAACCGGGGCAGGGGGATGCCTTCTGGCAATTCCGCCCCGCCCAGCCGGGCGATCCGGCGCATCGGATCGACTGGCGCCGTTCGGCCCGGTCGGATCATCATTATGTGCAGGAAAAGGAATGGCAGGCGGCGCAAAGCGTGCTGTTCTGGGTGGACCCGTCGTCTTCGATGGATTTTGCCTCTTCGGCCGATCTGGCCGAAAAGGGGGCCCTGGCCCGGTTGATCGCGATGGCGCTGGCCACGCTTCTGGTGCGGGGTGGCGAACGGGTCGGGCTGGCCACCAGTGCCGCCCCCGCCGGGCGTGGCGAGCTTGCCCTGTCGCGTATGGCAACGGCGCTTCTGTCCCCGCAGGCGGCGGCCTTTGCGGACCTTCCGGCACGGTCCCGCGCGGTGTTCCTGTCGGATTTTCTGGGCGATACGACCCCCGTGACCCGCGCCGTTACGCGGGCTGCGGATCGTGGGGTGACGGGGGTTCTGTTCCAGATCCTCGACCCGGTCGAGGAAGGGTTCCCGTTCCACGGGCGCATGATATTCGAGGATATGAGCGGCCAGCTGGAGCATGACACGCGCGAGGCACATGACCTGCGCGGCCGCTATCTTGACCGGTTGGCCGCCCGCAAATCGGAACTGTCCGATCTGGCCCGGCGCACCGGCTGGCAATTTCACACCCATCACAGCGGGGATGCGGACAGTGCGGCCCTGTTGTGGCTCTATCACGCGATCGAGGGGCACAGATGATGTTCGGCCTGCCCATTGCGTTCACGACCCCCTGGCTGTTGGCCGGGTTGGTAGCACTGCCGGTCCTGTGGTGGCTTCTGCGCGCGATCCCACCTGCGCCGATCCGCCAGCGGTTCCCGGCGGTCACGCTGCTTTTGGGACTGGAGGATCGCGACGCGGAAAGCGACCGCACGCCGTGGTGGCTCTTGCTACTACGCCTTCTGGCGGTGGCGGCGCTGATCCTTGGGTTTGCCGGGCCGGTTCTGAACCCCGAACAGCGTCAGGCCGGGCGCGGACCCTTGTTGATCTTCGTCGATGCCGGGTGGACGGCGGCGTCGGACTGGCCGCAGCGGATCGGCGCGATTGAAGATCAGCTTGATGCCGCCGCGCAAGCCGGGCGCACCGTCGCCATCGCCCTGTCGCACGAGGTTGCCGAAGATGGGGCGGCTGCACCGCAATGGCAAAGCGCGGGTGACTGGCGGGCGCGGCTGCCCGGCCTGTCCCCGGTCGCGTGGGAGGCGCCCTATGGCGCGGCGTCAGCCTGGGTGTTCGGGCTTCAGGATGCCGATACGATCTGGCTGTCCGATGGGGTGACACGGGCCGGGCGGCTTGATCTGCTGGCCGCGTTCGAGGCGAAGGGCCGGGTGGATGTGCTGCAACCCACCGCGTCCCGGTTCGGGCTGTTGCCCGCCCGCCCCGAAGACGGGGCGCTGGTGCTGGACGCCCTGCGCACCGGAACGGCGGCGGGGGCAGAGCTGGTGGTGCAGGGGATCGGCCCCGATCCATCGGGGGTCGAACGGGTGCTTGCCGACGCGCCCCTGTCGTTCACCGCAGGTGCCGCGCGCGCCGAAGCGCGGATGACCCTGCCGCCGGAACTGCGCAACCGGATCACGCGGTTTCAGCTGGAAAATCAGCGCGCCGCCGGGGCGGTGACACTGGCCGATGACAGTTTGCGCCGCCGCCGCGTGGCGCTGTTGACCGGCACCCAGTCCCGCGAAGGGTTGGAACTGCTATCGCCCTTGCATTACCTGCGCGAAGCCCTGGTCCCCTCCGCCGAAGTGATCGAGGACGAAGCCATCACGACCCTGACCGAAGCCGGGCCCGAGGTGATCATCCTGCCCGATGTGCCCAGCCTGGCCGAACCCGACCAACGGGCGCTGGCCGAGTGGGTGGCCCAGGGTGGGTTGCTGCTGCGCTTTGCCGGACCACGGCTGGCGGCAGCCGATACCGGGCGCGGGGTCGAGGATATCTTGCTGCCCGTGCGCCTGCGCTCGGGCGGGCGCGTGGTCGGCGGCGCGATGAGCTGGGGCGCCCCGCGCGCGTTGGCGCCTTTCCCCGAAACCTCGCCGTTTTTCGGGCTGCGCGTGCCTGACGATGTGCTGGTTCGGGCGCAGATCCTGGCCGAACCCAGCCCCGACCTGGCCGACCGCACGCTGGCCTCGCTCGCGGATGGCACGCCGCTTGTGACCCGCAAGGCGCTGGGTCAGGGGCAGGTTGTACTGTTCCATATCTCGGCCAACGCCGAATGGTCATCGCTGGCCTTGTCGGGTCTGTTCGTGCAGATGCTTGAACGGTTGGCGGTCTCGACCCGCCCCGGACAGGTCGAGGCGCAGGTGCTGGATGGCACACAATGGGTGGCCGAACGCGTGCTGGATGCGTTCGGGCAGCTTGGCCCGGCGGGCGCGCAGGCCGGTGTCGACGGTCCGCGCCTTCTGGATGGCGCCCGCGCCGAGGTGCCGCCGGGGCTGTATGCGGATGGGGACCGGCGCCTGGCGGTCAATACGCTTGGTGCCGACGCCCGGTTGTCCGCGGCGAACTGGCCCGCGCGCATCGCCCCACGATGGGAAGACCGAAGCGCGGCCCGCAGTCTTGCACCTTATCTGCTCGCGGCGGCCCTGATCCTTGGGGTTCTGGATATACTGGCCAGCCTGTGGATTTCCGGGCGGCTTCGCAGGCGGATGGTTGCGGGCGCGGCGCGGGCCGGCGCCCTTGTGCTGGTGGCTTTGCTGATCCTGCCAAACCTGGGCGTCGCGCAGGACGCCGAACCCCCCGAGGCCGTGATCGGGGCGGCCAGCACGGTGACGCTGGCACATATCCTGTCGGGCGATCCGTCCGCGGACGAGGTGGCGCAAGCCGGGTTGATGGGCCTGTCGGACGAGCTGTTTTCCCGCACCTCGGTCGAACCGGCCCCGCCGGTGGGAGTGGATGTCGAGAATGACGAGCTGTCAGTCTATCCGTTCCTGTATTGGCCGATCGGCGACACGACCCCGCAACCCAGCCCCGCCGCCTATGCGCGGCTGAAAACCTATCTTGCCGCCGGTGGGTTCATCCTGTTCGACACCCGCGATGCCGGGTTCGGCGGGGAAAGCGCGGCAGCGCGCCGGTTGCGCGCCATTGCCTTGCCGCTGGGCCTGCCGCCATTGGAGCCTGTGCCCCATGACCACGTGCTGACCCGCGCCTTTTACCTGTTGGAAGAGTTTCCGGGCCGCGCCCGTGGCCCGGCCTGGGTTGAAGCTTCGCCCCCCAATGCCGAACAGGCCGAAGGCATGCCGTTTCGCAACCTGAATGACGGTGTCAGCCCGGTGATCATTGGCGGCAACGATTGGGCCGGGGCCTGGGCGATCCGGTCGGACGGGGCACCGATGTTCCCGGTGGCCCGTGGTCAGGCCGGGGAACGGCAACGGGAAATGGCGGTTCGTTTCGGCGTCAACCTTGTGATGCATGTGCTGACCGGGAACTATAAATCCGATCAGGTGCATGTGCCCGCGCTGTTGGAAAGGTTGGGGGAATGAATGCCTCGGGCCTGATATTCTCGCCCGGCCTGCCCTGGCCGGTGATCGGCGTTCTGGCGGCACTGGCGCTTGTGGCACTGATGGTGGCGATATGGCGCGGGTTGTCGGGCTGGGCGCTTCGGGCCGTGGCGGCGTTGGCGGTGCTGACTGCGCTCGCAGGCCCGTCGCTGCAACAGGAAGAGCGCGATCCGCTGGCTGATATCCTGCTGGCGATTGTCGATGACAGCGCCTCGCAAACCCTGTCCGACCGGTCCGATCAGAACGCGGCGGCACTGGCGGCGTTTGAGGGGCAGGTTGCCGCCCGCCCCGGGCTTGAGCTGACAACCCGCCGCCTGTCCGAGTTTGCCGACCCCACGACCCCGGACGGCACCTATATGATGCAGGCGATCACCGCCGCCATGGCCGATCTGCCGCGTGATCGTGTCGCGGGTGTCGTTGCGATCACCGATGGTGTGGTTCATGATACCGAGCTTGCGCCAACCCTGCCTGCGCCGTTTCAGGCGCTTCTGACCGGGCGGGCGACGGATTGGGATCTGCGTCTTTCGGTCACCGACGCCCCGGCCTTCGCCATTCTGGGTGAAGAAACGGAAATCCGGCTGCGGGTCGATGCGCTGGGCGCCCCGCAGGCAACCGACGGGATTGTCGTACTGTCTGTGTCGCGCGACGGCGACCCGCCCGAACCGGTATTTGCCCGGATCGGGTCCGAAATCGTGCTGCCGTTGACCCTGACCCATGCCGGGCGCAACCTGATCCATGTGACCCTTCCGGTGGCCGGGGGCGAGTTGACTGACCGCAACAACGCCACGGTGATCGAGGTGAACGGCGTGCGTGACCGTCTGCGTGTGCTTTTGGTCTCGGGCACACCGCATCCGGGCACGCGCACGTGGCGCAACCTGTTGAAATCCGATGGGGCGGTGGATCTTGTGCATTTCACCATCCTGCGTCCGCCCGAAAAACAGGATGGCGTGCCGGTCAATGAACTCAGCCTGATCGCCTTCCCGACACAGGAATTGTTCGTCGAAAAGATCGACGAGTTCGACCTGATCGTCTTTGACCGTTACCGCCTGCGCGGCATTCTGCCCGGCGGATATCTGGACAGCGTGCGATCCTACGTCGAACGCGGCGGGGCGGTGCTGATTGCCGCCGGACCGGCGTTGGCCGGGGCCGAAAGCATTGCGCGGTCCGGGCTGGCGGGCATGTTGCCGGCCTTCCCGACCGGGCGTCTGGTCGAGGACGCCTTTCGCCCCGCGATCAGCGATGCGGGCCGCCGTCATCCGATTTCGCGCGATCTGGAGGACTTTGCGCCCGAAGGGGGCTGGGGGCCGTGGTTGCGCCGGGTCGAGCTGGAACCGACCGGGGGACATACGATCCTGAACGGGCCTGATGATGCCGCGCTTCTGACCGTTGACCGCGTGGGGGAAGGGCGCGTGGCGCTTCTGGGGTCGGACCATGCGTGGCTGTGGGCGCGGGGTTACGAAGGTGGCGGGCCGCAGTTGGAGCTTTTGCGCCGTCTGGCCCACTGGCTGATGCGCGAACCCGAGCTTGAGGAAGAGGCGCTGATCGCCACGGCCACCGAGACAGGGTTGCGCGTCGAACGCCGCAGTATGAACGACAGCGCCCCCGATGCGACCGTGACCTTCCCGGACGGGACCGCAGCCGACGTGGCGTTGTCCGAACGTGCGCCCGGCGTGTTCGAGGGCGAGGTGGTGGCCCCGGATCAGGGGTTGTATCGGGTTGAACAGGACGATCTGACAACGGTCGTGGTGCGTGGGCTGGCAGCCCTTCGCGAGTTTGAACAACCGATAGCCGATGCTGCCCCGCTTGCCCCGATGGGCGATGCCACGAATGGTACCGTCACCCGGATCGAAGATGGCTTGCCCGGCCTGCGCCCTGTGCGGATGGGTCAACTGGCCCATGGGCGCGGCTGGATCGGATACACACCCCGCAACGCCTATGTGACGCAGGCGATCCGGGTCATTCCGCTGGCCCCGGCCTGGCTGATGCTGGCGATTGCCGCGCTGTCGCTGATCGGGGCATGGCTGCTGGAAGGGCGTGGTGGCGCGCGCCGGACCGATGCGTGACCCGCGCGTCCCGGATGCTTCAGCTGTCCGGCTGCATCAGAGCCGACCGTGACTGCGATGCAAATTCGCGCCGATACAGGACAAAGACGGTCAGCACGGTCGCCACGATCAGGCTGACCGGGCCAAGCAACCATGCCAGCGCCCCCAGGGCGAAATAGACCGAGCGCAGGCCGCGGTTGAAACTGCGGGCGGCTGTGATGTTGATCTCTCCGGCCTTGCGGGCGCGGGGCAGGGCTGTGGGGTCGTTTGGATCGTTGGGCACCGACGCCATGACCACCGCACAATAGCCAAACAGCCGATGCGACCAGACGAATTTCAGGAAGGCGTTGGCCAGGAACAGGACGACCAGCATGATCTTGACCTCCCACACCAGTTCGGGCGCGTTGCTTTGGGTCAGGTCCTGGGCCACGCCGCGCAGCCGTTCGGTATTGCCCAGAAGCGCCATGCCACCCCCGATTGCGATCATCGAGGCAGACGCGAAGAAGCTTGCCCCTTGTCGCAGGGTCGACAGGATGGCGCTGTCGAAGATGCGTGGGTCGCGGGCGACGAACTGCACCATCCAGTCGCGCCGGTATTGCGCCACCAGCCCCGAAACCGAGGGTTTGGCGGGTGACGCATGTTCGATCCGCCAGCCGATCACCGCCCAGGCCAGAACGATCAGGCAGACGGCGACACCGTCCAGAGGGGAAAACAGCGAAAGGCGTTCGGTCAGGGACATGGGCGCACGCTACGCACATTCCTTCCGGTTGCCAAATCGTAAAATTGGTAATATATTTTTACCAATTGTAGAATCTGGAGGGCAACCCATGCAGATGCCGACCCCTGATGCCGCCATCCTAGCGCGCAAGGATCACATTGTGACGCGTCTGCAAGCCGTGCTACCCGATGGGGCCGTGGTGCATGACCCGTTCGAAACCCGCGCCTATGAATGCGATGCGCTGACCGCCTATAAATGCCCGCCGCTATGTGTCGTGTTGCCGGGGTCAACAGCCGAGGTGTCGGCGGTCATGCGGGTTTGCCACGAAGAAGGCGTGCCGGTCGTGCCGCGCGGCGCGGGCACCTCGTTGGCCGGGGGGGCGCTGCCCACGGCGGACAGTGTGATCCTTGGCGTGGCGCGGCTGAATGGCGTGCTGGAAACCGACTTTGCCAACCGGATCATCCGGGTGCAGTCTGGTCGCACCAACCTGTCGGTCACGGGGGCGGTCGAGGAGGAAGGGTTCTTCTATGCGCCCGACCCGTCCAGCCAACTGGCCTGTGCGATTGCGGGCAATATCGCGATGAACTCGGGCGGGGCGCATTGCCTGAAATACGGTGTCACCACCAACAACCTGATGGGCGTGACCATGGTCATGGCCGATGGTGAGGTGGTCGAGATCGGCGGCAGCCATCTGGACGCGGGCGGGCTGGACCTGCTGGGGCTGATCTGCGGCTCCGAGGGCCAGTTGGGCATCGTGACCGAGGCAACCCTGCGCATCCTTGCCAAACCCGAGGGCGCGCGCCCCGTGCTGGTCGGGTTCGATTCGAACGAGGTGGCGGGCGCCTGTGTGTCTGACATCATCAAGTCCGGCATCCTGCCTGTCGCGATCGAGTTCATGGACCGCCCCTGCATCCGCGCCACCGAAGCCTTTGCCGGGGCAGGCTATCCCGATTGCGAGGCGCTGCTGATCATCGAGGTCGAAGGTTCGGACGCCGAGATTGACGATCAACTGTCGCGCATCACGCAGATCGCGCGCACCCATAACCCGGTGGAATTGCGCGAAAGCACGTCCGCCGAGGAAAGCGCGAAGATCTGGCTGGGCCGCAAGTCGGCGTTCGGGGCGATGGGGCAGATCAACGATTACATGTGCCTCGACGGCACGATCCCGGTGTCGGAGCTTCCCCTGGTGTTGCGCCGTATTGGCGAGATGTCGAAAGAATACGGGCTGGACGTGGGCAACGTGTTCCATGCAGGTGACGGCAATATGCACCCCTTGATCCTGTTTGATGCCAACAAACCCGGCGATCTTGAAAAATGCGAGGCGTTTGGGGCGGACATCCTGAAGCTTTGCGTCGAGGTTGGCGGTTGCCTGACCGGCGAACATGGCGTTGGAGTTGAAAAAAGAGACTTGATGGTTTCACAATACAACCAAAACGACCTTGAGATTCAGTTGGCCGTCAAAGACGTGTTCGATCCCAACTGGCTTCTGAACCCGGCCAAGGTGTTTCCCCTGTCGTCCACGGAAACAAGGCGCGCGTCATGACCCCGACAACAGAAGCAGAGCTGGCCGAGGTGATTGCGGCGGCGGATGGTCCCTTGCGCATCGTCGGTGGCGGCACACGGGATATTGGCGCGCTGGTTGACGCTGCGCCCCTGTCAACCCGCGGATTGACCGGCATCACCCTTTACGAACCCGGTGCGCTGACCCTTGTGGCCCGTGCGGGCACACCCTTGGCCGACATTGAAGCATTGCTGGCGGCGGAAGGTCAGCGGTTGGCGTTCGAACCCGGTGACATGCGTGACCTGCTGGGCACCGAAGGCACATCGACCATCGGCGGGGTGATTGCCACCAACGCCTCGGGCCCGCGCCGCATACAGGTGGGCGCGGCCCGCGATTTCTGCCTTGGTGTGCGGTTTGTCGACGGGCAGGGGCAGGTTCTGAAAAACGGCGGGCGGGTCATGAAGAACGTGACCGGCTATGACCTTGTGAAGCTGATGACCGGCAGTTGGGGCACGCTGGGCGTTTTGACCGAGGTCAGCCTGAAGGTGCTGGCCATCCCGGAAACCGAGGCGACGCTGGTCTGCGACGACGAATCCGCAGAAACGGCGGTGGCGTCGATGGCGGCGGCGCTTGGGTCGCCGTTCGATGTGACCGGGGCGGCCATGATGAACGGGCAGACGATGATCCGGGTCGAAGGGCTGGCGCAATCCGTCGCCTATCGGGCCAGGGCGTTGCAACAGGGCGTGTTGCAGGGGTTCGACATCGTTGAAGGTGATGCCTCGGCCAAGCTGTGGCGCGATCTGCGTGATGTGGCGCCTTTCGCGGGCAAGGAGGGTGCGGTCTGGCGCATCTCGGTGAAACCCTCGGACGGACCGGCGCTGGTGCGCGAACTGGGGGCCTTGTCGCCCGAGGCGATCTTTGACTGGGGCGGCGGGCTGATCTGGCTGCGCGTGGCCGATGAAGGGGATGCAGGCGCAAAGCTGATCCGCGATGACCTTGCCCATATTGGCGGCCATGCCACATTGGTGCGGGCCAGCGCCGCAACCCGCACCGCCGTGCCGGTGTTCCACCCGGACCCTGCGCCGCTGGCAAAACTCTCGAAGGGCCTGCGCGCGAAGTTCGACCCGCGCGGCATCCTGAACCCCGGCCTGATGGGAGCCTGACATGCAGACGCATTTCACCGACGAACAGTTGAAGGATCCCGCGATCCAACGTGCCAATGAAATTCTGCGTTCCTGTGTGCATTGCGGGTTTTGCACGGCGACCTGCCCCAGCTATCAGGTGCTGGGCGACGAGTTGGACAGCCCGCGCGGGCGGATTTATCTGATCAAGGACATGCTTGAAGCCGGGCGTCCCGCTGACAAGAAGACCGTTGAGCATGTTGATAAATGTCTGTCCTGCCTCGCCTGCATGACGACCTGCCCGTCGGGTGTGCATTACATGCACCTGATCGACCATGCCCGCGCGCATATCGAAAAGACCTATAAGCGCCCGCTGTTTGACCGGCTGTTGCGCTGGACGTTGGCGCGGATCATCCCCTATCCGGGGCGGTTCCGGCTGGCGATGCAAGCCGCGCGTCTGGGGCGGCCCCTGCGCAAATTCATGCCCGATCCCCGGCTGGAGGCAATGTTGGAAATGGCACCGCCCAAGCTGCCGCGCCCCAGCCAGAACGACAAGCCGCAAACCTTCCCGGCCAAGGGCACGCGCAAGATGCGGGTGGCGCTGTTGACGGGCTGTGCGCAGAAGGCGCTGGACACCGATATCAACGATGCAACCATCCGCCTATTGACCCGGTTGGGCTGCGAGGTTGTGGTCGCCAAAGGTATGGGCTGTTGCGGCGCGCTGACCCATCACATGGGCAAAGAAAAGGAAAGCCACGCGCAGGCCGCTGCCAATATCAACGCGTGGATGAGCGAAAAGATCAGCACCGGGCTGGACGCCATCGTGATCAACACATCGGGCTGTGGCACCACGGTCAAAGATTACGGGCACATGTTCCGTAACGACCCGCTGGCCGAGGCGGCCGCCTCGGTGTCCGCGCTGGCGATGGATGTCAGCGAGCTTTTGATGAAGCTCGACCTGCCCGAGGCGCAGATGGACAAGCGGGTGGCCTATCATTCGGCCTGTAGCTTGCAGCATGGTCAACAGGTCAAGACCCACCCGAAAACCCTTCTGAAACGAGCGGGGTTCGAGGTCGTCGAACCGGTGGACGCGCATCTGTGTTGTGGTTCTGCGGGAACCTATAACCTGATGCAGCCTGCGATTTCGCAAGAGCTGAAACGCCGTAAAGTGGCCAATCTGGAAGCCAAATCGCCCGAGATTATCGCGGCGGGCAATATCGGCTGCATGATGCAGATCGGGTCGGGCACGGGCATCCCGGTGGTGCATACGGTCGAACTTCTTGATTGGGCAACCGGCGGGCCACAGCCGCGCAAATTGACCTGACCCATGCAGTTTTTTCTTTTTCCCGCCCTCATTTTCGCCCTAAACATATGGTCAGAGGGTGGAAGAACCGCCCCACCAAAGGCAGGAAGATGAAGAAATTACTCGCTATGATGGCGGTGGGCCTGTGGCTTGCCAGTCCGCTGGTCGCGTCCGATCCGTCACCGCTTCGCACGCTGATGACGGGCGATGAAAGCCGGGGGTGGGAAGGCGTTGGCCGGTTGAATATCGGCGCGGGCGGTTTGTGCACCGGCGCGATGATCGGTGAAAACCTGGTGCTGACCGCCGCGCATTGCATGTTCGAACAATCTTCGGGTGCGCGCGTGCCGCCCGAAGACATCCAGTTTCTGGCGGGGTGGCGCAATGGCCGCGCATCGGCCTATCGCGGGGTGCGGCGGGCGGTGGTGCATCCCGATTTTTCGTTTGCCGGGGATGACAAGGCCGCGCGGGTCGTGAACGATCTGGCGCTTCTGGAACTGGATCAGCCGATCCGCAAGAACTCGGTCAAGCCGTTTGCCATACATTCCCGTCCGCGCAAGGGCGCCGAAGTTGGCGTGGTGTCCTACGCCCATAACCGCGCCGACAGCCCTGCCTTGCAGGAAATGTGCCAGGTTCTGGCCCGCCAAAGCGGCGCGCTGGTGATGAGCTGTTCGGTCGATTTCGGGTCCTCCGGGGCGCCGGTTTTCGTGGTGCAGGATGGCAAGCCCGCCATCGTGTCGGTGATTTCGGCCAAGGCCATGGTGCGGGACATTCCCGTTTCACTGGGCACCAGTCTTGAAAAACCGCTGGCGGAGCTTATGCAGATGCTGGCCAATGGTGACGGGGTGTTTACCCGTGCGCAATCCGTGTCGCGCCCGCCGGTCAGCACGTTCGGCACCGGGGCCGCCGGACCGGGCGGTGCGAAATTCCTGCGCCCCTGAGCGGCACCATGCGCGTTATCATCCTGTGTCTTGCGATGGTCATGCTGGCGCTTCCGGCGGTGGCTGCCGACGCGTCCAGCGGTTTGCGACGCCTGACCCAGCGCGAGGACCTGTTCGGATACGAAGCCGTCGGGCGGCTGGATTTCGGGCAAAGCGGATATTGCACCGGTGTGCTGATCTCGACCGACCTTGTTCTGACCGCGGCCCATTGCCTGCGGAGCGTCGTTCGTGCGGGCCATGTCGAGGGGGTGCGCTTTCGGGCCGGCTTGCGGGACGGTCGCGCGGTCGCAACCCGCACGGCGAAACTGGCGGTGATTCATCCGGACTATGACCCGGATCGGCGCTTGACCCTGTCCAATGTTCGAAACGATGTCGGGCTGGTGCAGCTTGACACGCCAATCCCCGCAGCCGTCGCTGCGCCATTTGCGGTGGATCGGTTGCCACGGACCAAACGCAAGGTCTCGGTCGTCAGCTATGGCAAGGGGCGGGATGCGGCGCTGTCTCGGCAGGCCGTGTGCGAGGTGCTTGGCCGGCAGGGTGGCGTGCTGGCGTTTGACTGTGATGTCACCTTCGGATCCTCGGGCGCCCCGGTGTTTGACGACAGCGCGCGACGGGTTCGCATTGTGTCGCTTGTATCCGCAGGAACGCGCGGGCAGAGCGACAAGATCGCCTATGGCACCGAGCTGTTCGAGCGCGTGGAAGAAACCAAACACGCCTTGCGAGCCGGGACAGGCGTGGTCGGGCAGACGGATTTCAACTCGCGCCGTGTCGGCGTTGGGCAATCGAATGATACGGGCGCGCGTTTTCTGCGCCCCTGACCCCTTGAAGGGGCAAGAACTCTCCATAAATCTGTAACACGGGCGCCGAAGGATCGGGCCCGGAACTCTGCCTGTCCCACAACGGGAAGGCGCAAACACTGTCGCTTTTAGGAGGACACCATGCGTAACTTTGACCTTTCGCCCCTTTACCGTGCCACTGTCGGTTTCGATCAGATCGCCGACCTGATGGACCGGGTGCTGACCAATGACGTGAGCCGCGAAAGCTATCCGCCCTATAACATCGAAAAAATCGCCGATGACGGTTGGCGCATTTCGGTTGCCGTTGCGGGTTTTACCGACGATGAACTGTCGGTCGAGGTTCGTGAAAACGCTTTGATCATCTCGGCCAAGAAAGTCGATGAGGAAGAGCGGACATACCTGCACCGCGGCATTGCCACCCGTGCCTTCGAACGCCGTTTCCACTTGGCCGACCATGTGCGTGTGACGGGGGCAACCCATGAACACGGCATGTTGCATATCGACCTTGTGCGCGAGGTGCCCGAGGCCCTGAAACCGCGCCGGATCGAGATTGCGAAATCCAAGGATGTGGAGCACAAGGCGATCGAAGCCTGAGCTTAGCACGACCAGCCGATAAGATGGGCGCGGAGGGCAACCTCCGCGCATTTTGATTTATGCTGTCTGGCGACGTTCCTGTTCCAGCAGGTAAAAGCTGGCGGCCACGATAATTGCCGTGCCCAGCCACATCGACCCGGTCGGCAGAAAGCCGAACACCGCAAAGCCCAAGAGCACGTTGAACACCAGCTTCAGGTGGTCGAATGGTTGCAGGAAGGCGGCGTCTGCCAGTGAATAGGCGCGCACCAGAACATGCTGGGCCAGCGCGGTCAGAAGTCCCGCCCCGACAACCAGCCAGATGGCACCTGCCGGCAAGGCAAACCCCGACCCCAGTGCCAAGGCGGCGTTCAGCGGGCTGAGCAGAACCAGAAGATAGATCGTCACCGTTTCCGGCCCGTCGGCGCGGGTCAGGAACTTCGTCACCACCGAACTTGCCGCCCACAGGGCCGCCGCGCCAACCGGCAGCAGGGCAACCAGTTCGAACCGGTCCGACCACGGCTCAAGGATGACCGCGCCGCCGAGGATGCCCAGCACCACCGCGCCCCAGCGATGCACCGAGACCGTTTCGCGCAAGACCAGCCCGGCGCCAACGGTCACAAAGAACGGCGACAGCAGGATCAGTGCAATCGCCTGCCAGATCGGCACATAGGCCAGACCCAGCGTCCACAGCTGCACGCCGCCCGCCGCCAGCGCGACCCGAAGGATATGCAGCCAGACCTGCCCGGTTTTCATCACCGCCGCGCGGTGGCGAAACACCCATGGCAGGTAAAAGCCCAATGCGATCAGATATTGCCAGAAGGTGACCGAGGGCGCCGACGCCCCCATTTTCATCGTGGCCCCTTGCAGGGCGGTGTTTACGACGGCGAAACTCGCCCCCGCCAGAACCATAAGACCAGCCGCCCTGACGGGCGCGGTCAGTGTCAGTTGATGAGCCATTGCGCAATGTCCTTTCTTCCTTACGCGTTGACCCAAGGCAGAAGGACAAGGCACACGTCACCCGTGCGCCTTTGACCATCCTCTTCCATCCGGACTGTAACCGTCGGCCCCGGAATTTCGCCGGGTCTGCTGACACCCCTTGCGAAAGGGGCCGCTCGTGGGCTGTGTTCTTTGTGCGGCTCAGCGGCCTCGCATTTCAAACCAAGTGTATTTGAAATGCGAGACACAAGAATATGATCCCGCAAAAAAACTTACCACCGGTGGGGAATTTCGCCCCGCCCTGAGAATGTCGCCACCCCGGCAGGGGCAGCGACGTGATAGATAAGCGTGGGATGGGGGGTGGTCAAGCGCCGTTAGTTCGACAGGCTTTCGGCCAGACGCATCAGGGTGACGGCTTCTGCACGATAACCATAGGGATCGTCGCCCTTGGCCCCATTGGCCAGCGCGATGGCGTCGGTATAGCTCCAGTCGCCAAGATACTTGTCTTCGCGCAGAAGCTGGCCAAAGCCCGCGACGGCGGTGGCGAAGCGTTGTTCGGTGCCCGCGTCGCCCATCCCGGCGGTGATCGGTGTTTCGATCAGCGTGCTGGCATCTTCGCCGGGGCGTTTGTAGCGCAGTTTCAGGAATCCAAGCTCGTCCGATCCGGTTGCATCGGGGGCTGGGGCATAGCGCAGCGCATCCGTCAGCACCGCGTCCGAGCCGACCGGCGTCACCTCGTAGATCGCCGTGACCTGATGGCCCGCGCCGATTTCACCCGCGTCGACCTTGTCGTTGTTGAAATCCTCGCGCGCCAGAGCACGGGTTTCATAGCCGATCAGACGGTATTCGGTGATCCGGGCCGGGTTGAACTCGACTTGGACTTTCACGTCATCGGCAAGGGGGTAAAGCGCGCCGGAAAGCTGATCGACCAGCACTTTTCGCGCTTCGCTGAGCGTGTCGATGTAAGCGGCCTGCCCATTTCCGTTCTGGGCCAGCGCCTGCATCGTCGCATAGTCCAGATTGCCACGCCCGAAGCCAAGGATTGACAGATAGGTGCCGCTGTCGCGCTTTGCGGCGATGAAATCCTTCAGCGCGTCAGGGTCATGGATGCCCACGTTGAAATCACCATCGGTGGCCAGCAGAACCCGGCCCACCTCGCCGTCATCAAACATCCGCTCGGCCACCTGATAGGCCAGTTCGATCCCCTGTGCGCCGGCGGTCGACCCGCCCGCATCCAGCCGGTCCAGTGCGGCCAGAATACTGGCGCGATCCGCGG
Source organism: Alphaproteobacteria bacterium (assembly GCA_030424645.1). GTDB lineage: Bacteria > Pseudomonadota > Alphaproteobacteria > Rhodobacterales > Rhodobacteraceae > Aliiroseovarius. Next base: position 3,870 of record JAUHWP010000030.1, on the reverse strand, counting down.
CCTTGGTGGGGTCCAGCACCACACCCGCGCTGCCCGCATAGGCAACGATTGCGACCTCGTCCTCGGGCCGCAGCTCGGACAGCATCAGGCGCAGGCTTTGTTTCAACAAGGGTAGCTTGTCGGGGTCGGACATCGACCCGGATGTGTCGATCAGAAAGACAAGGTTCAGGGGCGGGCGGTCATCGACCATTTCGCCCTGAATGCCGATCTGCACCAGTTGCGTGCCTGCGTTCCACGGCGTTTGCATTGTTGTGACGGTTGGGGCAAACGGGTGTGCCCCGTCGGGGGCCGGGTAGGCGTAGGGGAAGTAATTCACCATCTCTTCGATGCGAACGGCATCCGGGTTGGGCAGATAGCCCGCCTTCAGATCGCGTCGCACCACCGCATAGCTGGCCGTGTCCACGTCGATCGAGAAGGTGGAAACCGGATCTTCGGATGTGACCTTCAGCGGCGACGGCGCTTCGTTGGCATAGTCTTCGCCGCTGGCTTCGGGTTGGACCGGTATGATGCCCGGCATGTCGTCGCGCACGATGTATCCTTCCCGGTCGGCGAACGAGGACGCGTCCGCCTCCATCATCGGTTCCGCTGCGATGGATGGGGCGGATTGGCCGGTCTGCGCGCGCAACTCAGCCGTGGCTTCGGAGCGGGGTCGCGCGGGTTGCTGCGCCAGTTTCCCAAGCGGTTCGGGGGCGGGCTGCACGGCGATGTCTTCTTCGACGGCATCGCTTGCAGGCGGCGTTGCGATCTTGGTCACGCCGGGCATGTCCACCTGATCAACATTCGGCATCACCACCAGCACGGCAAACCCCACCGCCACCAGCGCTGTCGTCGCGGCCAGCCCGCCGCGTGTGTTCAAAGCATTCAGCATCTTGATAACTCCTTGTCCAATCGCCCCGCGTTTCGGAGCGTCAGACATAGGACGCGCGCCATCACGCGATCCTTGGAGGTCATCGAAATTTTTCATGGCAAGCGCCAGATCGGCCTCTTTCTTCAAAGGCTCCGGCGTAGGTGGGGCCGCGCGCAGGGCGGCCTTCAGATCGTCAAGATCGTCGCGGTCATCGCTCATATCGCGTCCTCCTCTGCCCGCATGGCACGCAGGCGTTTCTTCACTTCGGACATCCGCCAGGCGACTGTCCCCTCAGACAATCCCAGAACCTGACCGGCTTCGGCTTGTGTCAGGTCTTCACCCAAAACCAGTGCGACGGTATCGCGCAGCTCGTCGGGCAGGGCGGTCATGGCCTGGGTCAACCAGTCCTGGGCCTCGGCCTCTTCGCGGATTGCTTCGCGTCGGTTCACCTCCCAATCGCCCCAACCATCGGCGGCTTTGGCGCGGGTTGCGGTGCGGCGTCGGCGATCATGGGCGGCGTTTACGGCCACACGGTAAAGCCACGTGGTGAATCGTGCCTCGGCGCGAAACCCCGCCAGTTTCGCGGGCAAGGCGGCGCAGATATCCTGTGTCAGATCCTCGGCATCAGCCCGGTTGCCGGTCAGACAGAAGGTGAAGGCGAACAGCCGGTCGTAATGGCGCGACAACAGGGCCGCAAAGGCCGCCCTGTCCCCCGTTGCGGCCGCTTGGGCCAATTCCTCGTCCTGATCGGTCATCATCTTCACATTGGGTAAGACGCGGCCCGAAGGTCAATCCTTGGCAGAAAAAATGAAAAAAGGCGGCAGATTTCTCTACCGCCTTAGATTCGTTTGTTTTTGGGGGCCGATCAGACCGACATGCAGATATATTTCATCTCAAGGAAATCCTCGATCCCGTGGCGCGAGCCTTCGCGGCCAAGGCCCGATTGTTTCACGCCGCCAAACGGCGCAGTCTCGGTCGAGATGATGCCGGTGTTCACGCCGACGATGCCGTATTCCAGCGCCTCGGCCACTTTGTAAACGCGGCTCAGGTTGTTGGCATAGAAATACGAGGCCAGCCCGAAGATCGTGTCATTGGCCTGTTGGATCACGTCGTCTTCGTCCTTGAACTTGAACAAGGGTGCCATCGGGCCGAAGGTCTCATCCGTGGCGACCTCCATCTCGCGCGTGGCGTTCTTGATGATGGTGGGTTCGAAGAACAGCCCGCCTTTTTCATGGTCCTTGCCGCCCAGAATGACCTCACCCCCCTTGGCGGTTGCGTCGGCCACGTGCTCGCGCACTTTTTTTACGGCGCTTTCGGAAATCAACGGACCAAGGGCTATGCCTTCGTTCAGGCCGTCGCCGACCGGCAGCGCGGACACTGCCTTGGCGAAGCGCTTGGCGAACTCGTCATAGACGCCTTCCTGCACATAGATCCGGTTGGCGCAGACGCAGGTCTGGCCATTGTTGCGGAATTTACAAGCGATGGCGCCTTCCACGGCAGCGTCCAGATCGGCGTCGTCAAACACGATGAAGGGCGCGTTGCCGCCTAGCTCCATCGAGCATTTCAGAACCTGATCGGCGGCCTGACGCAGAAGGATGCGGCCCACATTGGTGGACCCCGTGAAGGTCAGCTTGCGCACCAGCGGGTTCTCGCAGAACTCCTTCCCGATGTCCGAGCTGCGCGAGCTGGGCACGATGTTGAAGACACCCGCCGGAATGCCCGCGCGGTCGGCCAACACGGCCAGCGCGGTCGCCGACAGCGGGGTTTCCGCCGCCGGACGCCCGACGAAACCACAACCTGCGGCCACGGCCGGGCCGCACTTGCGGGTGATCATCGCATTGGGGAAGTTCCACGGCGTGATCGAGGCAACCACGCCGATCGGTTGGCGGATTACCATCAGGCGCTTGTCGGGCTGGTGGCCGGGAATGGTTTCGCCATAGATGCGTTTGGCCTCTTCCCCGAACCATTCGATGAAGCTGGCACCATAGGCAATCTCGCCCGTCGCTTCGGCCAGCGGCTTGCCCATCTCGGCGGTCAGGATGGTGGCCAGATCGCCCTGATTTTCCATCATCAGGTTGAACCACTTGCGCATGATGTTGGCGCGTTCTTTCGCGGTGCGCTTGGCCCATTCCCGGCCTGCCTTGTCGGCGACCTCGATGGCGCGGGCCACTTCGGTGCGCGACAGGTCGGCCACCTTGGCGATCACATCGCCACGGGCCGGGTTCGTCACGTCGAAGGTTGCGCCGTCATCCGCGTCGATCCATTCGCCGTTCACATAGGCGCGGGTTTCGACCAAGGACGGGTCTTTCAGCAAGCTCTTCAGCTCGGTTGCATTGGCGGCCATTTTCCTCTCCCATAGCTCTTGTGCCGTTCGGGGCAGCCCCGACGCAATCACAGGATATCTCTCATGGATTTCGACATAGCCTATGCGAATGCGGATTTCATCCCGAATGGGCACGATTTCCCGGAAAAATGGGAGAAAATGGCGAGCAGTTTTCGCAGCTCGCACAAGAATCTTCGGCTGGACCTGCCATTTGGAGAAGATGCTTCGAATGCCTTCGATCTGGTGCTGCCAGAGGCATCACCGAAGGGGTTGGTGGTGTTCGTGCATGGCGGCTATTGGATGGCGTTCGGGCGTCGCGACTGGACCCATCTGGCCGCCGGGTCTGTGGCGCAGGGGTACGCTGTCGTGCTGCCGTCCTATCCACTTGCGCCGGGCGCGCGTATTGCCGAGATAACGCGCGCCGTCGCAAGAGCCATTGACGCCGCCGCGGCCCAGGTGGATGGTCCGATCCGTCTGGTTGGCCACTCGGCGGGCGGACATCTGGTGGCGCGGATGAACTGCCGTGACGTGCCTTTGGCCTGCCGCCACCGGATCGCGCGGATTATGCCGATCTCACCCTTGGGGGATCTGCACCCGCTGATGCAGACCAAGATGAACGAAACCCTTCAACTGGATGCCGCCGAAGCTCAGGCGGAAAGTCCCGCGCTGATCAGGGATTGCGCAGACATACCCACGACGG
>JAUHWP010000029.1 GCA_030424645.1 Alphaproteobacteria bacterium | reverse complement strand
CAAGGCGATCCGCGACCTCGACCTGAAGGTCGAAGGTCAGTTGATCCGATGGCCGGTTGGTCACAAGATGCAGCTGGCAGCGCACCGCCCACAGGAATTCCTCGGCCTCGCGGAAGGTCTCGTATTGCTCTTAGGTGAAGAGGCCCTTCGACACCAGTTCTTCGTGTTCCCGCACCCGGTGTTGATACTTGGCCACCCAATACAGCGTTTGCAGGTCGCGCAAGCCGCCCTTGCCCTCTTTCACGTTGGGTTCGACCATGAACCGCTGGTCGCCCTGCTTTTCGTGCCGGGCATCCCGTTCAGCCAGCTTGGCTTCGATGAATTCCGCCAGCGTGTTCTTGAACAGCTTTTTCCAAAGCTGATCGGCAAGCTTGCGGGCCAGCTCGTCATCACCGCAGATATGACGCTGTTCCAACAGCGCGGTGCGGATGGTGAAATCTTCGTCGCCAAGGCGCAGGCAATCCTCGATCGTGCGCGAGGCATGGCCCACCTTCAGGCGCAGGTCCCACAGCATGTAGAGCATGCTTTCGATCACGCTTTCGGCCCAGGGGGTGATCTTGTAGGGCGTCAGGAACAGCAGATCGACATCCGATTGCGGGGCCATTTCGCCGCGACCATACCCGCCCACCGCCAGCAGCGCGATGCGTTCCGAAGCGGTGGGGTTGGCCACCGGATGCAGATGCTCGACCGCCACCCGATAGATGAACGAGACAATGCCATCGGTCAGATAGGCATAGGATGCAATGGCCGGATAGGCCACCAAAGGCTGCTTGGCCAGCGCGGTGGCAATGGCGCTGCGCCCGTTTTTCATGGCGTTGCGCAACAGCGTTACCGTTGCATTGCGCACCGATGCGGCGTCGGAGGCGTCGTCGATGACCGGCAATAGCTCGGCCCAGAGCGCGCCACCGTCGAAGATGTCGCGCGCCGGGCAGATCAGATCGGAGACCGGGGTGAATGCGTCCCGGTCAGGCTCAGAACCCGGCACCGCCAAAGCTTCTGGGTGCAGGGTCGATCACGACAACCTGATTGTTCTGAATCTGAGCCACAGCCAACCCGCGCTCGTTCGTGCCATTGGGGCGCAGGCGGAAGATGCCGTTCACGCCCACGAACCCCTGCGATTGCGTCAGTGCGGTGGTGGTCAAAGCATTTGCCCGCCCCGACCGTGCCAGTGCGCCGATGGCAGCAATCCCGTCATAGGCCAGCCCGGCGATCGGGTGAGGCGATGCGCCATAGCGTGCCTGATACCGGCTGGCGAACCGGCTGGACAATCCGGGATCGGGCAGGGCAAACCACCCGCCCTGAACGCCCGGCAGGGCCAGTGCGTTTGACGGGATATCCCAGCGTTGCAAGCCGATGAACTGGGTTGTGGCGGGGCTGACACCGTTTTCAGGCAGCAGACCGGCCAGGAAGGGCAAGGCGCCCGACGTGCCGGAAGTGAAGAATACCGATTGCGCGCCCGAGCTTTTGACCTTGGAACTGATCGTCGGCATCGCATTGATGATGCCGTTCTGTGATAGCTCGAACGAGGCGGTGCCAGCGAGTGTCGCACTTGAATTGGCGATTGCCGCCTGGATGGCGCTGCTGCCCTGAACCTCGGCCTGATCGTTGCCGTGCAGGATCATGATGCGGCCTTTGCCCGTGCGTGCGGCATAGCGCACCAGGCGATTCGCCACATTCTCGAACGTGTTGCCCAGGACGAAGACGTTGCCGCCCGCGATGCCGGTGTTGTTCGAGAAGCTCAAGACATTGACATTGCGGCGCGACACGGCGACGCCCGCAGCGTTTGCACTTTGGGCAAAGACCGGCCCAAGGATGATTTTCGCGCCATCGTTCACGGCCTTGGTCGCCATGGCAGCCGCCTGATTCGGACTGCCGCCGGTGTTATAGACCCGCAGGTCGATCTCGACCCCCGACAGCTCGTCCATGGCCATCCGGGCGGCGTTTTCAAGCGACACGGCAAGGTTTGCGTCATTTGCCGATCCTGACCCGCCGGGCACCAGAAGCGCCACCGGCACGGGCTTTCCCGGGTTGATATTTTGTCCGACCTGAGGGCCCTGGACGCCACATGCGGCAAGCGCCGTCAGACCCAAAGTGGCAAACAGCAGGCCGATCGCCTTGCGGGTGCGGACGAAAACAGAGAACATACTAAAAATCCTTTCCCAGAGACGGCACGGAACTGCCGATGCAGACGGGCATATCATAGACTCAACAATCGACAGGTCCAGTGTGAAACCCCAAAACACCCCGCTTGATCCGGGCCTCTATCTTGTGGCAACGCCCATCGGCAATGCTCGCGACATTACGCTCAGGGCGCTGGATGTTCTGGCGTCGGCAGATGTGATCGCGGCGGAAGATACCCGCACGACCCGCAAGCTGATGGATATACATGGTATTGCCCTGAACGGCCGGAAGCTGATCCCCTATCACGACCATTCGGGCGATGCGGCACGCGCGGGCATCGTCAAGCTGATCGCCGCAGGCAAATCGGTCGCCTATGCCAGCGAGGCAGGCAGCCCTTTGATTGCTGATCCGGGCTATGCGCTTGCGCGGGATCTGGCCGAGGGCGGGCATTATGTAACGGCCCTTCCCGGTGCCTCTGCCACCCTTGCGGCACTCAGCCTGTCCGGGTTGCCGACCGACCGTTTCCTTTTCGCCGGTTTCCCTCCGGCAGCCAAGGGTGCACGGGCAACGTGGCTGGCCGAGCTTTTTCCCCTGCCGGCGACGCTGGTTTTCTTCGAAAGCGCCAAACGTATTCAGAAATTGTTAGCGGAGTTGTGCTCCTCTGGGGCGGATATGCGTCAGGCGGCTGTGTGCCGCGAGCTGACCAAGAAGTTTGAAGAGGTGAAGCGCGGCACGGTGGCCGAACTGGCGGAACAGCTGGCCGAAAACCCGATCAAGGGCGAAGTTGTCTTTGTTCTGGATCGCCCCGGCGAGGTGCTCGATGAAGGCGCGATGGAAGATATGTTGGTGAAAGCCATGGCGGATATGTCGATGAAAGATGCAGTGAACGCGGTGTCCCAGGCATTGGGCCTGCCACGGCGCAAGGTCTATCAGGCGGCGCTGGACCTTGGACGTCAGGGATGAGCGGGCTTGTCTCCTATCTTTCAGGGCAGGCGGCCGAAGACACGATTGCGGCGGATTATGATCGCAGGGGCCAGAAGGTCGAAGCCCGCCGGTGGCGGGGGAAATACGGCGAAGTTGACCTGATTGCCCGCGACGGCAACACCGTGGTGTTTGTCGAGGTCAAGAAATCCCGCGATTTCCTGCGTGCCGCCGAGCGGATCACCCCGGCGCAGCTTGAACGCATTCACGCCACGGCCTGCGAGTACCTGGAACGCGAACCCTTGGGGCAAATGACGCCCTGCCGGTTTGACGTGGCCCTGGTCGACGCCCAGGGCACGACCCAGATCATCGAGAACGCATTGGCCTATTGAAGCCCATTGCGCATCGGCGCGCACTGTCCCATGTAAGGGAAGCCGAAGAAGGAGTGTGCCATGTCGCTGAAAGTTGCCATCCAGATGGATCCCATTGATCATGTCGACATTGATGCGGACAGCACGTTTCGGATTGCGGAAGAAGCCCAGGCGCGCGGCCATACACTGTTCTACTACACCCCGGATCATCTGAGCTATCGGGAAGGCAAGGTTTGTGCCCGTGGCTGGCCCCTGACCGTGCGCCGCGAGAAGGGGAACCATTTTTCGCTGGCCGAACAGACTGATGTCGACCTGCGGGATTTCGACGTCGTTTGGCTGCGTCAGGACCCGCCTTTTGACATGGGCTATATCACGACCACCCATATCCTTGACATGATCCATCCGGCGACGCTTGTGGTCAACGATCCGTTCTGGGTGCGGAACTATCCCGAAAAACTTCTGGTGCTTGAGTTCCCAGACCTGACGCCGCCGACAATGATCGCGCGCGACTTCGCGACGCTGAAATCCTTCAAGGCGGAACATGGCGATATCATCCTGAAGCCGCTTTACGGCAATGGCGGGGCCGGGGTGTTCCGGCTGGATGCCAACGACCGCAACCTTGCCTCGCTGCACGAGCTGTTCGCGGGGATCAATCGCGAACCGCTGATCGCCCAGAAGTTCCTGCCTGATGTGTCCAACGGCGACAAGCGGATCATCTTGGTGGACGGAGAGCCGGTGGGCGCCATCAACCGCGTCCCTGCTGCCGGTGAAACCCGGTCCAACATGCATGTGGGCGGACGGCCGGAAAAGGTTGGCTTGACGGATCGCGACCGCGAGATTTGTGCCGCAATCGGCCCGCTTCTGCGCGAGAAGGGGCAGATTTTCGTGGGGATTGACGTGATCGGCGATTATCTGACTGAAATCAACGTGACCTCGCCCACCGGCATTCAAGAGCTGGAGCGATTTGACGGCGTGAACATCGCCGAGAAAATCTGGCAAGCGATCGAGGCACGCCGCGCGTGAGCTGGCAACTGGCAGCGGTCCGGCTGGGCCTGCGCCTGCTTGTCAAACCCCGGTTGCGGCACCTGACTGATGTCGCCTCTGCCCGGCGAGACTTGGAACGCGCGGCGGATTGGCTGTTCCGCGCGCCGCCCTTTGCCTGGTATCGCGATGCGACATTGGGCGACCGTCTTGACGCGTTGTGGATCGAAACTCGCCCGTCCTCGCGGCCAGCGCCAGCCGACAAGGTGATCCTGTATCTACATGGCGGTGGCTTCGTGGCGGGATCACCGCACACCCATCGCAAGATGCTGGCACGGCTGTCATGGCTGACCGGCCTGCGGGTCTGCGCGCCGGATTATCGAAAGGCGCCGGAACATCCGTTTCCCGCCGCTGTTGATGATTGCGTGGCGGCGTATGACGCGTTGCTTGCGGACGGGTATGAGCCGAAAAACATCATCGTCGGCGGGGACAGCGCCGGCGGCGGGCTGACCTTTTCGCTGCTTGCCCGGATCGACGGGCAACATCCCGCGCCGCGCGCCGTCTTTGCGTTTTCGCCCATCGTGGACTTGCGGTTCACTTCACCCTCGTTTGACGACAACAAGGACAATGACCCGCTGTTGCCGTCGGACCGGCGTGATCTGGTGGTTGAAAATTATCTGAGGAACCGTTCGGAGAATGACGAAGCAGCCTCGCCCATTTTGCACGACTTCAAATCACCGCCGCCAGCATTCTTCCAATTCTCGACCACTGAAATCCTGCGCGATGAAAGCCTGAGGATGGCCGAGAAGCTGCGCGCGGCGGGCGGTCAGGTTGAACTGGATGAATGGCCCGATGCACCGCATGTTTGGGTGATCCTGGATGGCTGGGTGCCGGAAGCCCGTGTGGCGCTGCGGCGCGTGGCCGATTTCATCACCCGACAGTTTCCCGATGGGACACAAGGCGAAAGCTAAGCGCCTCGGCCACGTGTTTGCGGGTGACAACCGGGGCCTCGGCCAGATCGGCGATGGTGCGCGCGACCCTCAGGATGCGATGATACCCCCGCGCCGACAGTCCGAACCGTTCCGAGGCCTTCAACAACAACTCGCGCCCGTCCTGATCCGGGCTGGCAAACTCGGTCAGGGTCTTTCCTTCGATATCTGCATTGGTGCCAATGTCATCCAGCGCGGCATAGCGTTCGGCCTGTATCGCTCGGGCCATGGTGACACGGTCGGCGACGGTTTTCGATGGCTCGCCATTGGCGGGCAGGTCGAGGTCCTGAAACGTGACCGGCGGCACCTCGACCCGCATGTCGAACCGATCCAGCAGCGGGCCGGAAATGCGCTGCATGTAATCCTCGCCGCATAGTGGCGCACGGTTGCAGGCGCGATTGGGATCGGTCAGATGCCCGCATTTGCACGGATTGGCCGCCGCGATCAGCAGGAAGCGACTGGGATAACGCACGTGGGCGTTGGCTCGTGCAACGGTGACATCGCCCGTTTCAAGTGGTTGTCGCAGGGTTTCCAGCACCTGTCGGCTGAACTCGGGAAATTCATCCATGAACAGAACGCCGTTATGGGCCAGGCTGATCTCGCCGGGTTTTGCACCGCGCCCGCCGCCCACAATCGCCGCCATCGAGGCTGTGTGATGCGGGGCGCGGTATGGCCGGGCCTGCGATATGCCGCCCCCGTCCAGCAGGCCGGACACCGAGTGGATCATCGAGGTTTCCAGTGCTTCGGCGGCGGACATGGGCGGCAATATGCCCGGCAGGCGCGCGGCCAGCATGGACTTGCCCGATCCGGGCGGTCCCACCAGCAACAGATGGTGCCGCCCCGCCGCGGCGATTTCCAGCGCGCGTTTGGCGCGTTCCTGTCCTTTGACGTCACACAGGTCCTTGGTGCCGGTGTCCATCGTCACGCTGCCGGGTTCGGCGACGGGCAATGGGGACTGCCCCGTGAAATGCTGCAACACGGCAGCGAGCGAGGCGGCGGCGTGCACTTTCGTGGCCCCGATCCAGGCCGCTTCGGCCCCGCAATCCTTGGGACAGAACATCGACATGTCCTTTTCGGCAGCGGCCAGCGCGGCGGGCAGGGCGCCGACAACGGGCAGCAGCGTGCCGTCCAGCGCCAGTTCCCCAAGGGCGACGACCTCGGCAATTTCTTCCCGCGCCAGAATGCCCGCTTCGGCCAGCAGGGCCATCGCGATGGGAAGGTCGAAATGGGATCCTTCTTTCGGAATGTCGGCGGGCGACAGGTTGATGACGATCTTGCGCGGCGGCAGGGCCACCGACATGGACGACAGCGCGGCGCGCACCCGTTCGCGGGCTTCCGACACCGCCTTGTCCGGCAGGCCGACGATCGAGAAGCTGGGCAAGCCCGGCGACAGGGCGCATTGCACCTCGACCAGGCGGGCGCGGATGCCTTCGAATGCGACCGTGTTTATCCGAGCGACCATCACCGACCCCGTTTTGTGCTGCACAAAGCCTAGGCGGTTGTGGTTACTGAATGGTTAACTGCCCTGCTTGGCGACCATTTCCATGAAGGCGGGCCATGCTTCGGGATCGTTAAGGGTCTTGTCCCGGCATGTGGGGTTGCAAAACCCCCAGACCGTGCCGTCCAACGACAGGAAATCCGTCACCGGATCGCCGGAATAAGGACATGCCGCATTCACCGACGGGCCATCTGCAACTTGGGCGGCGCGGGGCGTCGGACCCGGCCAGTCGGTCAGGGGTTGGCCTTCGATATAGGGCACGGGATCATAGCTTTTGGTCAGCCCCAACGCCCGCCAGCGTCGGAATGCCGGGTCGGCCAGATGGGTGTCCACATAGCGCTGTGCGGTTTGCGACACCGGCAGCCCAAACCCGGCAATACGCGCCGCCACGGGGGCATAGAACACGTCCGCCAGCGAATAATCACCAAACAGCCAAGGGCCGCCAGATGTATCGAGCGCGCGGCACCACAGCGTTTCGATCCGCGCCAGATCATCCAGCACGGTTTCGGAAGGTGTAAACCCCTTGACCTGACCGAGCAGCTGCATCGGGCAATCTGCCCGCAAGGCCCCGAAGCCCGCGTGCATTTCAGCGACAAGCCACCGTGCGGCCGCGCGTTTGGCGGGGTCGGTGGGCCACAGGCCGGCATCAGGGTGACGTTCGGCCAGGGTTTCGGCCATTGCGATGGTGTCGCCGACCACCGTGCCGTCGGGTGCGCGCATCACGGGCACCAGACGGGCCGGGGCCAATGGCTCCAGATCCTGCGCCATGGTGCCGGAGTAAAGCCCAACCATGTGCGTGTGATGAGGGATGGCAAAACGCTCCAGCATCAGCCAGCCACGAAGGGACCAGCTGGAAAATGTACGGTCGCCGATATAGAGGTCATATGTCATGATTGAAGCCTAGCGGACCGCGCGCCCCACGCAAATCGTCATTTGTGACCGGGCCGATCAGGGCAGGTGATTGATGCTGTGGACCGACCAGTCCTGCCCGTCCCAGTCCAGCCGCGTCACCGACAGGTTGTCGATCTTGTGGCCCAGCGCGGCATAGGGCGTCATGCCACCCGCCCGCGCGATCTGGGTCAGGATGACGCCGAAATGAGCCACGGCGATGATATGGCGATGACCGGCAGCGTTGATCAGATCGACCGAGCGTGACACCCGCCGGGCAAGCTGGTTCCAGCTTTCGCCATTCGGGGCCTCGTGATCACCCGGCTCCTCCCAAAAAATGCGGGACAGGGCGGGATCGCGGGATGCGACCTGTTCCCAATGCAGGCCGTCCCAGTCGCCGAAGTTGAACTCCCGCAGCGCCTTATCATGATCCAGCCGCATCCGCGCGCGGGCAATGGCATCTGCGGTTGTAACAGCGCGGGACAGGTCCGATGAGACCACGGCAGCCTGCTGGGGCAGGTAATCCGACAGGCGGGCAAGTGCGGCATGGTCGGACAGGTCCGCAGGCAGATCGCGCCAGCCCACCATGTTCCTGGCATGGGTCGGGCCGTGCCGAACCCACCACCAAGTGACGGGCGCGATCATGGCGCACCCTCTGGCAAGGCACCTTTCAGGACCAAGGGCAGACCTGCCATGACTGTAACCACGCCATCGGCGTGTCTGGCGAGCTGTTGGTTCAACTCGCCCTGCGCCTGCCGAAACCGGCGTGCCAGCGCGTTTTCCGGCACGATACTTGCGCCGACCTCGTTCGAAACCATGACGACCGGGGCGGCGCAGCCGGACAGCGCGGACAGCAGCCGGGCCTCGGCATCCGGCAGATGCGCCTCGGCGAACAGGTGGTTGGACAGCCACATGGTGGCACAGTCGAACAGAACGACCTCGCTTGCGTCAGCGGCGGCAAGGGCCGGGGTTGCGTCCAGCGGGGCCTCGATCGTGCGCCATTCCGCCCCGCGCCGCGCCTTGTGACGGGCGATCTTGTCGGCCATCTCGGCATCATGGGCCTGTGCGGTGGCGACATAGAGCATCGGACGCCCGGTGGCCGCGACCAGCCGTTCGGCATAGTCGGACTTGCCGGACGCGGCACCGCCCAGAACGAGCGTGAGGGGGGGAAGCGAAAGCGTCATGGCGATTGCCTAGCACTGCGACACAGGGTCCGCCAAGGCGAAAGCGCTTGAGGTGGCTCGCGACCGGACATAGCGTTACGCCATGAAACGGTTGTCCATCTTCATCGCGCTTTTGACGCCGACTTTTGCGCTGGCTCTTGACGCCGGGCCGGGTGCGGATGATCTGGCGCTGTTGTCCACGGCAGATGTGGTCGTGATCGGCGAAACCCACGACAACCCTGCGCATCACGCGGTGCAGGCCGAAATCGTCGCCGCCCTGCAGCCCGCCGCGCTGGTTCTTGAAATGCTGACACCTGAACAAGTGGCCGAGTTGTTACAGGACCCACCCGGATACAGCGCGGCATGGGAAGATGCCGGTTGGCCTGACTACAGCATGTATCTGCCGATCTTCACTGCCACGGACGCCGCGATATACGGGGCCGCCGTGCCCCGCGACGTGGCGCGCGCCAGCTATACCGACGGTGTGGCGGCCCATTTCGACGGCGACGCGGTGTTGTTCGGTCTGGATCAACCATTGCCCAAGGATCAACACGACCAGCGGATCGAGCTTCAGTTCTTCGCCCATTGCGAGGCAATGCCGCGCGTCGCACTGGGCGGCATGATCGAGGTGCAGCGCCTGCGCGATGCAACCCTTGCAAAGGCCGCGTTGGATGCCATCGACACAAGCGGAAAACCGGTCGTCATCATCACCGGAAACGGACATGCCCGCGCAGACTGGGGCGTTCCCGCCATGTTGCAACAGGCCCGCCCCGACCTTGTGGTGAAAACCATCGGTCAGGCCGAGGACGGCAATGCGCCCGGCGGGACATTCGACCTGATCTATGATGCGCCCGCCGTCGACCGTCCCGATCCCTGCGACACGTTCAAGTGATCGCGGCCTGTCCTGCCCATTGATCCACAGGCGCTGGTCCCGTAACTGTTTGAAGAAGCTTAACCGGGGGCGCCTATGCTGGCTGGCAAACACATACTTCTGATCATCGGCGGCGGCATCGCGGCCTTCAAGGCTTTGGACCTGATCCGGCGGCTGCGCGAACGCGGGGCCGAGGTGACGCCGGTGCTGACGCGTGCGGGACAGGAATTCGTCACCCCGTTATCGGCTTCGGGGTTGGCGGCGCGGAAGGTCTATACCGACCTTTTCGACCTGACGGACGAGGCGGAGATGGGGCATATCGAACTCAGCCGCGCTGCCGATCTGGTTGTGGTGGCCCCCGCCACCGCCGATTTGCTGGGCAAGATGGCGGGGGGGCTGGCCAATGATCTGGCCTCGACCCTCTTGATGGCGACGGACAAGCGCGTTCTGGTGGCCCCCGCGATGAATGTGCGGATGTGGGAACACCCGGCAAATCAACGCAATGTTGCGACGTTGAAGCAGGATGGCGTGCTGTTCGTCGGCCCCACTGACGGGGCCATGGCCTGCGGCGAGTTCGGCCCCGGTCGCATGTCCGAACCGCTCGACATCGTGGCCGGGATCGAAGCTGCGCTGATGGATGGTCCCTTGAAGGGAAAGCATGTGCTTATAACCTCGGGGCCGACCCATGAACCGATTGACCCGGTGCGTTATATTGCCAACCGATCTTCCGGCGCGCAGGGGACTGCCCTGGCGCGGGCGCTGTCGGCGTTGGGCGCGGATGTGACCTTTGTGACAGGCCCAGCCGATGTGCCGCCGCCTGACGGGGTGACGGTGGTCAAGGTGCAGACCGCCGGGCAGATGCTGGAGGCCGTGCAGGCGGCGCTTCCCGCCGATGCTGCGGTGTTTGCCGCCGCGGTTGCCGATTGGCGTGTCGCTTCGGCTTCGGACAAGAAGATTAAGAAGGACAAGAAAGGCAGCCTGCCGGTGCTGGAGTTTGCTGAAAACCCCGACATCCTTGCAACCGTCAGTCAGATGAAGAAGGGTCGCCCCGCTTTGGTGGTCGGCTTTGCTGCCGAAACCAATGATGTGGTTGCTAATGCGATGGCCAAGCGCAAACGTAAGGGCTGCGACTGGATCGTTGCCAATGATGTCAGTCCGGAAACCGGCATCATGGGCGGGTCGGAAAACGCGGTGACGCTGATTTCCGACACAGGGGCCGAAGCCTGGCCGCGAATGGGCAAGGATGACGTGGCCCGCCAGCTGGCCGCCCGGATCGCCGATCAGATCGGGGGGGATGTGTGATGCCGACCATCAACGTGACCCGCGATGCGGACGCCGACCCGGCGATTGCCCTGCCCAGCTATGAAACAGCCGGATCGGCGGGGGCCGACCTGCGCGCCAACCTGCCCGATGGTGATCGCGCCACCGGCTGGTTCCTTGCCCCGATGGAGCGACGGATCGTCCCCACTGGTCTGCGTGTCGAAATCCCGGACGGGTTCGAGATGCAGATCCGCCCCCGCTCGGGTCTTGCGGCAAAACACGGGGTCACGCTGGCCAACACCCCCGGCACCATCGACAGCGATTATCGCGGTCCGCTGGGGGTGATCCTGATCAATCTGGGGTCCGAGCCGTTCGTCATTGGCCATGGCGACCGCATCGCGCAGGCGGTGATCGCGCCTGTGGTGCAGGCGGATTACAGGCTGGTGGACAGCTTGACAGACACTGCGCGCGGGGCGGGCGGTTTCGGTTCAACCGGGCGTGGCTGATCGGAGGCGACGGTGATCTGGGTTCTGATCTGGGCGGTGGTGATTTGGGTGGGCGGCAGCTTTGGCGGTCTGTCCATCGCACGCCGCTGGCAGTTGACCGCGCTGCTGGCGCTTGTCGTGCTGATCAGCCACCTTGTCCTGCCTGAAGGTTCGGGTATCCGTCGGGCGCTGGGCGGGAATTTCACCTCGTGGGCCGTGCTGTTTGCCGCGATTGCGCTGGGTGCGCTTTATGGGCGCGGGCTGGCCTGGTTGAAGGCCCGTGCGCCCAAACCACCTGTTGCCGACAGTGATGACGGACCTTTTTCGGATACCGAACTGAACCGATACGCCCGCCACATCGTGCTGCGTGAAATCGGAGGGCCGGGGCAGGTCGCCCTGAAGAACGCGCGGGTTCTGGTGGTGGGGGCCGGGGGGCTTGGCTCGCCCGTGCTTTCATATCTTGCGGCGGCAGGTGTGGGCACGATCGGCGTGATCGACGATGACGTGGTCGACAATTCGAACCTGCAACGGCAGGTCATCCACCGGGACGCCGATATCGATATGCCCAAGGTCTTTTCCGCCGAAGCCGCGATGCTGGCCCAGAACCCCGCGATCACTGTGCGCCCTTACAATCGCCGCCTGACCGAAGACATCGCCGAAGACCTGATGCGCGACTATGATCTGGTGTTGGAAGGCACCGACAATTTCGAAACCCGCTATCTGGTCAACCGGGTGGCGGCGATGCTGGGCATCCCGATGATCGGTGGCGCGCTCAGCCAGTGGGAAGGGCAGGTGTCGACCTTCGACCCTGCCAGTGGCGCGCCCTGCTATCAATGTATCTTCCCCGAAGCCCCGGCGCCCGGCCTTGCGCCCAATTGCGCCGAGGCGGGCGTGATCGGCCCCTTGCCCGGCATCATCGGGTCCATCATGGCAACCGAGGCGATCAAGGAGATCACCGGCGCGGGCGAAGGTCTGCGGGGGCGGATGCTGATCTATGACGCGATGTATGCCGAAACACGGGTCATCCGCACCACCAAACGCGAGGGATGTGCCTGCTGTGGTTGATCTGGAGCTAGCCCCGCTCAGCGTCGATGATGCGCCCGGCTTGTTTGCTTTCGAGATCAGGAACCGTCTGTGGTTCGAAAAACAGGTTGGCCCGCGTCCCGACACGTATTGGGACCTGACATCGCTGACCGAAATCATTCGCGAGCAGGTAACAGCCGGCGAGATGATGTTCCTTTTGAAAATCGGGGGCCGGATCGTCGGGCGGGTGAACCTGACGGCATTGGACAGCGGGGTGGCGCAACTTGGCTATCGCATCGGCCAGGCCCATACCGGGCAGGGCATCGCCACCCGTGCGGTCAGGATGGCCTGCTCCGAAGCGCTTGAGCGTGGCATCTGGGCGCTTGAGGCGCGCGTGGCGTGGAACAACGTCGCCTCCAAACGGGTTCTGGAAAAGGTCGGCTTCATGCGGACCGGAAACGAAAAGATCGGCGATCTGGAGTGTGAGACCTTCCGCCGAGACCTCGATCAGGATTGAAGGGGCAAAATGCTGCCGGGGTTACTGGTAATCCTGCCGCGCGCCACATAGCTTCTTGCCAAAGGAGATTTGCCGATGACCAATCCGCTTCTGGCCCGCTGGGACACCCCGTTCAACCTGCCTCCGTTTGATGCGATCCGGGATGGTGATTTCGAACCCGCATTCGATGCCGCGCTGGATCAGACGCGGGCCGCGATCGCCGCGATCACCGGAACCGACGCCGCGCCCACCTTCGCCAACACGATCGAGGCGTTGGAGCTGTCGGATGCTGCGCTGGATCAGGTTTTGGGCGTCTTCTATAACGTCGCGGGGGCCGACAGCACGCCTGCGCGGGAAGATCTGCAACGCAAGTTTTCCCCGCGTTTGGCCGCGTTTTCGTCCGAGGTGACGATGAACGAGGCCCTGTTCGGGCGAATTGAAGCGCTTTGGCAGGCGCGCGACACGCTGAACCTGACCGACGAGCAGGACCGCGTGCTGATGCTGACCCGGCGCCGATTCGTGCGCTCGGGCGCGCAGTTGAAAGGGGCGGGTCGAGAGCGTCTGAAAGAGGTGCAGCAAAAGCTGGCCAGCCTCGGGACAGCATTTACACAGAACCTTCTGGCGGATGAACGGTCGTGGTTCATGCCCCTGGCCGAACAAGATCTTGAGGGGTTGCCCGATTTTGTCATCAACGCCGCCCGCGCGGCGGGGGCCGAGAAGGAATGCGATGGCCCGGCAATCACCTTGTCTCGGTCGGTCATCACGCCCTTCCTGCAACACTCGCCCCGGCGCGATCTGCGCAAGACGGCGTATCTGGCCTACACTGCGCGCGGGGCGAATGGTGGTGAGACCGATAACCGCGCGATTGCCGCCGAAACGCTGGGCCTGCGCGAGGAACGCGCGCGCCTTCTGGGCTATGAAAATTTTGCGCAGTTCAAATTGGAAACCGAGATGGCAGGTCACCCGGATCGGGTGCGCGATCTGCTGATGCAGGTGTGGGAACCCGCCCGCAAAGCCGCCTTGACCGATGCTGCCAAAATGACAGAAATGCTGCATGCAGACGGTCATAACGGTGATTTGGAGCCTTGGGACTGGCACTATTACGCGGAGCGGCGGCGCGAGGCCGAACACGACCTGGACGAGGCCGAGATCAAGCCCTTCCTGCAGCTCGACCGGATGATCGAGGCAGCGTTTGACACCGCGCGTCGCTTGTTCGGGCTGGAGTTCGCGCCGCTCGACGTGCCGCTTTATCACCCTGACGCCCGCGCGTGGGAGGTGACGCGCGGTGGCAAACACCTTGCGGTGTTCATCGGCGACTATTTTGCCCGCGGCTCGAAACGGTCGGGCGCGTGGTGTTCGGCGATCCGCAGCCAGCAGAAACTGGCCGGTGGCATTCGTCCCGTGGTCGTCAATGTCTGCAACTTTGCCAATCCCGAAGCGGGTCAGGCGGCGCTTCTGTCCTGGGATGATGCACGCACGCTGTTCCACGAATTTGGCCACGCCCTGCACCAGATGCTGTCCGATGTGACCTATCCGTCGATCTCGGGCACATCCGTGGCGCGCGATTTCGTCGAACTGCCCAGCCAGCTTTACGAACACTGGCTGGAAGTGCCCGAAGTGCTGGGCAAGTTTGCCACCCATGCCGAAACGGGTCAGCCCATGCCGAAATCCCTGTTAGAGCGGCTTTTGGCGGCATCGACCCACGATATGGGGTTCCAGACGGTCGAATTTCTGTCCTCGGCGTTGGTGGACCTTGATTTCCACGACGGTCCGGCCCCTGCTGACGCCATGGCGGCGCAAGCGGCCACGCTGGATCGGATCGGGATGCCCCCGGCGATCAGGATGCGCCACGCCACGCCCCATTTTGCGCACGTGTTTGCGGGCGATGGCTATTCGTCCGGCTACTACAGCTACATGTGGTCCGAGGTGATGGATGCCGACGCGTTCGAAGCGTTCAGGGAAGCCGGTGATCCGTTCGATCCTGCCATGGCGCAGAAATTGGAAGGCCACATCCTGTCCAAGGGCGGATCGGTCGAGGCCGAAGACCTCTATACCGCCTTTCGCGGGCGGCTTCCGGGGGTGGATGCGCTGTTGAAAGGGCGTGGGCTGGCCGGGGCCTGAGCCTTATGTGTCCTGACGTGACGGGTCATCGGGGTGCGGTGTCACCCCGACCGGGTCCTTGTGGATCATCACGTCCGTATCGGGAAAGGCGTGCAGGATCGCCCGGCGCAGGCTGGCGCCGATGGCGTGGGCCTCGTTCAGGCTTTGCGTGCCGTCCAGTTCGATATGCAGGTTCACGAAGGTGATTGACCCCGAACGGCGCGTCTTGAGGTCGTGAAAGCCGTGGACGCCGGGGTGGCTGCGGGCGATGTCCTCGACCCCAGTGACAAGATCGGGGTTGGCGGCGGCATCCATCAATCCGTCCCACGCCGTTTTGAAGATGCGCAGGGCGCCGACCACCAGCATGATGGCGGCCCCGATGGCGACGACACTGTCAATTGCCTCCATCCCGAACAGGTTTGCGGCCCACAGGGACAGGATCGCGCCGATATTGGGGATCAGGTCGCCAAGGTAATGCAGGCTGTCCGCCTTCACGACAGCCGACCCGGTTCGCGATGCGACATGCCTTTGCCAAAGCACCAGTGCTATTGTCAGGCCGATGGAAAGGACCATGACGGCGATGCCGCGCTGGTGGGCCATGATCGGGGCGGGTTCCCCGGACAAGAGCCGCGCGATGGCGGCCCATGTGATGACCCCAGCCGAGGCCATGATGAACAGGCTTTGCCCCAGGGCGGCCAGATCCTCGGCGGCGGAATGGCCGAAGGCATGGTCATCATCGGCGGGGCGCGCGGCATACCAGATTGCCGCCAAAGCCCCCAGCGACACCATCAGATCCATGGCGCCGTCTGCCAGCGACGCGGCCACCGACAGCGATTGTGTCTGCCCCAGCGCCCACAGCTTCAGCGCCACCAGTGTCACCGCCACCGATGCCGACGCGATGCCAGTGGATAGGTTCAGTCTGATACGGTCTTCGGTCATGATCCCCGGCTTACCCAGCGCGTATGCCGGACGCAAGGGCGGTGGGGCCGGTCATTCGATCACTTCGTTGGGACGCACGCCCCACAGATTGGTTTTCAACGTCCAGCCCCGGATGCCGTCGGCCTTCACCCGGCACCAGTCAAGGCCGCAGGTTTCGACCCGCGCGATCACGCCGGCTTCCAGATAGGCGTCGATCTGGCTGTCGGAATCGGCGCGGCTGTAAAGCGGGCTGAGGTCGAAGTCGACAATTGCGGTGCGCACGCCCGACAGAAGCGAATAATGCACCCAACCGCCCACGCCATCACGGTCACGCACCTGGCGCCAGTGCCCGAACTCGCCGATAATCTCCAGGGGCATACCGGGATGTTTGAACACCCAGTCGATGCGATGGCGCAGGGACGGGCCGCGCCGCACATTCCCTTCCGAAGTCTTCAGCGACACGAACCGGGGAATCGGCAGATTGGTGACCGATCCGCGCTTTTGCGCCGCCTGTTCGGCCTGTGCCGCGGTCGGCTGCGCAAAAAGCGTTACAACAATGGCGGTTGCCACCACTGCCAGCCTGCTGGAAAACCGCATTTCCGCCCTCATTTCCTGTGTCACACCAACGCCTGCGCAATTTTCTTTCGTTTGCGTTCCGGCGGTGCTTGTGCCTTGCCTCGTTCCTTGTCACTTTGTCATTGAGACGCGCAAAAGAAAAGCCAAAGGGAGGGCGGGCATGGCCGCTGAACGTCTGAGTGTTGTTGTCACGCGACGGTTGCCCGAGGTCGTCGAGACCCGGATGACGGAACTTTTCGATGTCGAACTTCGGGACGATGACACGCCGATGACCCGATCCGAACTGGCCGAGGCGATGACACGCTGCGATGTGCTGGTTCCGACGATCAACGACCAGATCGACGCGAACATGCTGGCGGGGGCGGGCGACCGGTTGCGCCTGATCGCCAATTACGGTGCCGGGGTGGACCATATCGACGTTGGCTCGGCGCGGCAGCGCGGCATCCTTGTGTCGAACACCCCCGGTGTGTCGGCGGATGACACCGCAGACATGGCCATCGCGCTGATCCTTGCCGTGACGCGCCGTTTCCCAGAAGGCATTCGCGTGATGGCATCCGGCGAATGGGCGGGCTGGTCGCCCACGGCGATGCTGGGCCACCGCATCCAGGGCCGCCGTGTCGGCATTCTGGGCATGGGACGGATCGGTCAGGCGGTGGCGGCGCGGGCGCGCGCCTTCGGGATGCAGGTGCATTACCACAACCGCAAGCGTGTGCACCCGAAGATCGAGGAACAACTGGAAGCCACCTATTGGGAAAGCCTTGATCAGATGGTGGCGCGGATGGACGTGCTTTCCATCAACTGCCCACACACGCCGTCGACCTTCCACCTGATGAATGCCCGTCGGCTGAAGCTGATGAAACCCGAGGCGGTGATCGTGAATACCTCGCGCGGCGAGGTGATCGACGAAAACGCCCTGACGCGGATGCTGCGCGCGGGCGAGATCGCGGGCGCCGGGCTGGATGTTTACGAGCACGGGAACGAGATCAACCCCCGCCTGCGTGACCTGCCCAACGTGGTGGCGCTGCCACATATGGGCTCGGCCACCGTCGAAGGGCGGATCGAGATGGGCGAGAAGGTGCTGATCAACATCAAGACCTTTGCTGACGGCCACCGTCCGCCCGATCAGGTGGTGCCGGGGATGTTGTAAGGCGTCGCCTCGAATGAACGTGCGGCTGATCCTGATGGCGGGGCTGTTGGTGGTGTCGACCGCCTGCGCACGGCCCCTGTCGAACACCGAAGTCGAGATGTCGCAACTGGTGTTCGGCGAAACTCTGGACACCAATAAGGTGCGTGTGCGGGCAGGGATTGGCATTCTGCCGCTGCCAAAGCCCGAACCGATCCCGCAGGACGCCCCCAGACAGGACGCGCGCAAACTGCCCAAGGGTGTGTGCGACCGCGTCCCTCAACCCGTGCGCAGGATCGAGTTTCCGGCGGGATTTGTCCTGTGGAATCAAGTGTTCCTGAAACGCGACCTCTATCGTGATGACATGTTCGAAGGCTGGCCCAACAGCCTGCCCATGCCGCATGCCCTTCTGATGATGCACGAGCTTGTGCATGTCTGGCAGTGGCAGAACCGTGACCGCACCGGATACACGCCGGGCCGGTCCGGTGCAGAAAGCCTGCGCAAGGGGGATCCCTATTACTGGCCGGGGCGCGAGGCCGGGGCCTATCTGTCCTATGGGTTCGAGGCGCAGGCCGCGATGGTCGAGGATTACATGTGCATGACGCTGTTCGATCCGACCAACCCGCGCCGCGCTGATCTGGCCGCGCTGATCGGGCCTGTTCTGCCCGTGACCCGGTTGGGCGATGCGTTGGGGCGCTGAAACCCGCGCCGATGTCGTTTTTCCGCAGGTAAAGGTCGGGCTGGCTTGGCACGTTTGCTGAGCCTGCGCCATGTATGTGGCAACGCATAAGCCCCAAGGGAGTCGCCCCATGAAAACCCAAGTCAAAGCCCTTGTCGTCGGCGGTGGTGCCGTTGGCACCTCGATCGCCTATCACCTTGCCAAGGCGGGCTGGGACGATGTGATGCTGCTGGAGCGGGACGAGCTGACCTCGGGCTCGACCTGGCACGCCGCAGGTCTGTTGCCGCTGTTCAACATGTCGTATGCGACGACCCACATCCATGACTATTCGGTCAAGTTCTACAAGACGCTGGAAGAAGAAACCGGGCTGAATGCGGGCTTCGCCGTCGTGGGCAACCTGCGTATGGCGCAGACGCAGGAACGCATGGACGAGTTCATGCTCTATGCCTCGACCGCCGAAACGGTGGGCATACCCTATGAATGGCTGACCCCGGACGAGATCAAGGCCCGTTGGCCGCTGATCGAAACCTCGGACCTGAAGGGCGCGCTGTATCACAACACCGACGGATACATTAACCCGGCCGACGTGACACAAGCGATGGCCAAGGGTGCGCGGCAGCGCGGGGTCGAGATCGTGCGCAAGATGCAGGCCGACGCGTTCCACTGGAACGGCACCCATTGGGAAGTGACCTGCACCAAGATGGTCGAAAAGGGTGGCAATCTTGTGCCGTCCGATGAACAGGTCGTCATTACCGCCGAGCATGTCGTGACCGCATCGGGCAACCACGCGCAGCGCACCGCCAAGATGCTGGGGATCAAAATGCCGGCCATCCCGGTCGAGCATACCTTCATCGTCATGGACACGGACCCCGAGCTGGTAAAGTGGCGCGAGGCGGGCAATCCCGAACACCCGGTGGTCCGCGATGCCGACAAGGAATCCTATGCGCGCGAAGAACGCGGTGGCTGGATCCTTGGCATCTATGAGCACGGGGCACCGGCGCGCTTCGAATATGGCGTGCCCGACAGTTTCCGGGCGGATCTGTTCCCGCTCGATCTGGATCGGATCGCCGAACAATACATGGCCATGACAGAGCGCGTTCCCTCCTGCGCGGAAAGCGGGCTTAAGGACGATTTCAACGGCCCGATCTGCTACACCCCCGATGGCAACCCGTTGGTCGGCCCGGCGCCGGGATTGCGCAACATGTGGCTGGCCGAAGGCTTCTCGTTTGGGATCACCGCGGCTGGCGGCACCGGATATTATCTGGCGCAGATGATGGTCGATGGAGAAGCCGAAATCGACATGGCATCGCTTGATCCCAAACGCTATTCGCAAAGCTGGATGACGACCGAGTTTGCGGCCCGCAAGAACGAAGAATGCTATGAGCATGTCTATATCCTGCACCACCCGGACGAAGAGCGCCCGGCGTGCCGTCCGCTGCGCACCTCGCCTGCCTATGACCGGCAGAAGGAAAAAGGCGCACAGTTCGGCTGGGTGAACGGGTGGGAACGCCCGAACTACTACGGTCCGCTGGACGCGCCGGAAAACTTCGACCATGACGCCCGCAGCTTCCGCCGTGGCGGCTGGTGGCAATATGCGGTCGAGGAAGCGAAAGCGATCCGCGAAGGTGTCGGTCTGATCGACGCCACCGCCTTCACCAAGCATGTGGTCAAAGGCCCCGGTGCGACCCAATTCCTTGACTGGTTCACCTGCAACAAGCTGCCGAATGTCGGCCGGATCAACCTGACCTATGCGCTGACCGATGCGGGCACCACCCGCACCGAATACACCATCGTGCGCAATGGCCAGGATAGCTATTACCTTGTGTCTGCCGGCGCGTGGACGGAATACGATGCCGATTTCCTGCGCAAAGCCGCCGAAGACAAGATGGAGGAGTTCGGCTATATCGAAATTCAGGACGTGACCACCCAGTGGGGCGTGTTCGCCATTGCCGGACCCAAGTCGCGCGACGTGCTGCAAGAGGTGATCAAGGACGCCGACCCGGACACCGTCCTGTCCAACAAGCGTTTCCCCTGGCTGACCGCCCGCAAGATCGAACTGGGCATGTGCCCCGTCAACGCGATCCGCGTGGCCTATACCGGCGAGCTTGGCTGGGAGCTTCATCACCCGATCGAGATGCAGAACTATCTTTGGGATCTGTTGAACGCTGCGGGCGAGAAACATGGCATGAAGCTGGTCGGCGCGCGGGCGCAGAACTGGCTCAGGCAGGAGAAATCCTATCGTGCCTTCGGGACCGAGCTTGGCCGCGATGCCACCCCGCAGGAAGCTGACCTGCCGCGTTTCATCGACCTGGAAAAAGACTTCCACGGCAAGGAGGCGATGGTTGCCACAGGCGTTCGGTCGAAATGCGTCACGCTTCTGATCGACGGGCCGGATGACGCCGATCCGTGGGGCCGCGAGGCGCTGTATGATGGCGACACCAAGGTTGGGCGATTGACCTCGGGCGGCTATTCGGTGGCGTTCGGCAAGTCCATCGGCATGGGCTATGTGCGCCCCGATCTGGCGGTGCCGGGCACCAAGCTGAAGGTCAAGATGTTCGACAAGCTCTGGGACGCCGAGATCACGGTCGACAGCCCTTATGACCCGAAGAACGAAACCATCCGCAAGGATGGCTAGGGCAGACGCGACCGACACAAAGGCCCTGCGATTGCGGGGCCTTTTTCTTTGTGCCAGTTTCGGGCAGGAGGATACGCCATGCCGGAAAAACTCAAAGGCGCTTGCCATTGCGGCGCGGTGACGTTCGAGGTTACCCGCCCTAAATACCTCGTATCGTGTAATTGTTCGATTTGTAGAAGATATGCCGCGTTGTGGACCCATTGCCCGCCTAACCAAGGTGCGATTTTGACCGGTTCGGATCATGTGATGCGTTACAATTGGGGCGATCAGATGATTGATTTCTGCGCGTGCAAGACCTGTGGTTGCATCACCCACTGGGCGCCGGGGAAGAATGCGGATCAAGAGCGGTTTGCGCTGAATCTGCGCATGGCGTCACCATCCGATCTGACCGCCATCCCCGTGCGGCATTTCGACGGGGCCGACAGCTGGACCTATCTGGATTAGCGGGCCACAAGGTGATTGTCCCACGCCCAGTTGCCTGTGACCGGGACAAGGGTTTCAATCCCCATTTTGCGATGCACCATGCCCCCGTCGCGGGTGATCATCAGCCCGCCATCCGGCGCGGCGGCAACGCCTGATGCCGTCCCGTGATGAGCCGACCCTGTTGGCGTGCCTTGCCTGTCGAAATAGACGACCGTGCTGCCTTTCGGTCCGGTCACGGCGATCTCGCCGGTTTGCGGGCACACGGCGATCGACCCGGCATAGGTCTTCAGACGCCGGTCGTCGGGGTGGTGCAGAAATTCCGGCTCTGTGCCGCGCGTATGGCGCAAGACCAGGGGTATCCGCTGTGTCGGGGCACCCTGCCATTGCAAGGCCGCCACGACCGCACCGTTGTGGTCAATGGCGATATGACGGATCGAATTCTGGTGCATCGCGCCTGTCAGATCGGCCTGATCAAGGACCGTTCCTTCGGCGGACAAATAAGTCAGGTTGGTCTGCATGGTCGTCAGGTTTAACTTCGCGCGATCCATGTCGGGATGGGTTTGGATGCCGCCGTTGGCGACGACGAAGCCACCATCCGACAGGCGCAGGATTTCGTGCGGCCCGATGCCCCCCGACGGTATTTCGCCGATCCTGCGATAGCCGCCACGCGCGTCCCAGACGCCAATGATGCCTGCGGGCGTGTCATAGTCGTTTTCTGTGGTGAACAAGGTTGCCCCATCGGCTGAAAACGCCCCGTGGCCATAGAAATGTCGCCCGTCGGGGGCATCCAGCCGGGCAAGCTCGCGGCCCTCGGCGCAGTCGATCACCACGGCGAAGCGGCCGGGGCGGCGGGCAAAGGCGACGACCTGGGCGACCTGCGGGTTGACCGCCGCAGCGTGCCCGCGGCTGGGGATTGGGATCTGGAACACCACATCGCCAGTGCGCGTCAACCCGACCAGCCACGAGCTGTTGTCGGCCCGGTTGCCAGCGGTGATGAAATCCGGCGCACCGGCGGCGGCCCAGGCCGGAGAGGTCAGGCCCGACAGGCCAAGGCTGGCCGAGGCCCCGGCAAGAAAGCTGCGGCGTTTCATACGGTCAATCTCCATCCCCGGCACTGAACCCCACATCTACGCCTAAGGTCTCGCCGATCTCCTGATCCAGTCGAAACTTCAGGTAATCCAGTTTGGTTTGCAGGGCTTCCACCCGGATCCGCATTTGCGGATCGTCCAGCGCGTCGGCAAGCGGGGCGCCGATGGCGTGAATGCGGGTCTGAATGTCCTGGGCGATCCCGATGATTTCGGCCCGTGTGGCGTCAGGAACCGCGGTTGCAAAGCCGTCATCGACAATCGCGATCAGGCCGTCGATCTGCGCGACCATGATGTCGTTGGTGAACCCCGCCCGCCAGGCTTCGGCCCGCCGGGGGAAGCTGCGTTCATACGTGCCCAGCGGGCGCCCGATCCGATGTTCACGCAGACGCAGGATCGAGAAATCGAGCGCCGTGAATATCTGGCGGGTAAACTCCACATGGGACAGGTAAACCGGGTTATCGGGGCCAGCGGTGGTGACAAGCGCCGCCCAGCCATCCGGGGTGAACCATCCGTCATAAAGCGCGGCCCCGATCCGGGCAAGGTTGCCCGACACCCCGACCAGCGCCGGGCAGGTCTGCCTGTCTTCGAACAACAACCGCTCCAGCGCCGGCAGGCCCTGCGCCCCCGCGCTGGAGGCGGCGGCCACTGCCGGGTCTGCCTGTTCCGCCCCGGGCCGTTTCAGCAAATCGGACAGAGCACGCCCGACAAAGTTCTTCTTGTCGGGAAAGAAGTTGACGGTCAGCGCGGCGGCCTGTGTCTCGATCGGTCCGAACTGATACGCGTCCAGCGGCGCCCATGCCTGCCATGTCGCCGCAAGGGCTTGCTCTATCCCGCCGCGGTCGGTCGTGCCATCGCAATAGGCGCGGGCAGTATCGGACAGGGTGGCGGCATTGTCGCGGAACTTGCCGAACTGATGGTCCAGAACCTCAAGCACACGGTCGGTCAGCGCGGCATGGTTGATCGCCGCAGGGGGATCGGCGGCCCATACCATCGCGGGCATCGCGCAGGCAGTGACGAAGGTGATCAGGCGTTTCATAGCGACTCCAGAAATGCAATCAGCGCGGCACGATCCGCGGCGTCCAACCGACGCACATTTTCGCGCGCCCGGGATGCTTCGCCGCCATGCCACATTATGGCTTCCAGCAATGTGCGCGCACGCCCGTCGTGCAGAAAGCTTGTCTGACCGCCGACCTGCGCGGTTCGACCAATGCCCCACAGTGGCGCGGTGCGCCATTCCCGCCCCGCAGCTTGCCATTCCGGGCGATGATCCGCCAGCCCTTCGCCCATGTCGTGCAGCAAAAGGTCGGTATAGGGCCAGATCAGTTGAAAGGATCGCGCGGGATCGTCGGGCAGGCGATGCGTGACATAGGCGGGCCGATGACAGGCTGCACAGCCCGCGTCGTGGAACAGCGCCTTGCCAAGCAGGACTTGCCGGTCCGCCGCCTTTGTGCGCGCCGGGACGGCAAGGTTGGCGGCATAGAACGCCATCAGGTCCAGCGCGGTGTCGCCAAGCTCCTGATTGTCCTGCGGCGCAGAATTGCCATTGCGTGCGGCACGGCAGTCGGTTTGCCGCGCGGTGCAGTCGCCATGCGCGGCGGGGTAAAGCGTGCTGGACAGGCCGATATCGCCATTTGCCGCGTCTGCCGTTTGCTGGCGTATGGTCGGGTTGCCCGCCTTGTGACCGAAGCGCCCCAGCATCCACTGGTCGAACTCGCGCGACCAGACCCGGTTGGGGCGCCCGGAAATCCCGTCGCCGTCTTCGTCATCAGGATCGGCATAGGCGAGGATGTCAGCCTCGGGGATCGCCTCCAGCAACCCCAGCCCGATCATCGGCGGCGCGGTGCGCGGCGAGGTTCGTGTCGTTTCCTCCAGCGCGCCGTAGGCGAGCGAGTCGAGCTGGTAGACAGGGGCGCGCAGTTCGACGACATGCCCGTCCAACATGGAAATCACTCGCGGTGTATAGGCAATGTGAACCGAGGCTTCAGCCAAATGCCCCGAAATCGCGTGGTCCTGTATCTGGACCCCGTAATTCGGGTCGGGTCTTGTCAACCCGTCGGCAGTGATCTGCGACAGGCGAATGACCAGACCGGGGGTGGGATCGGTGGCGTTGGCAGGCGGGTGCCCCCGCCCGTCATTGACGTGGCAAGCCGAACAGGCGCGGGCGTTGTAAAGCGGGCCAAGCCCGTCCGACGATATGGTCGATGCAGGCGCCTGAACCCAGAGCTTTTCAAAAAGCGCCTTGCCCAGTTTGAAATCAAGCACCTGTTCGTCCGTCAGCCCGGATGCGGGTTCGGAAAACGGCGCATGATCCGTGGGGGACATCGCCGTGGCGGCGCCGGCGGCGCGGCTTTCATAGGGTGACAGAACGCCGGGGGTGGGGGCGACAGCGGCCTTGATGCGCTGGTTTTCAGGTTCGGTGCGGGGGATGGGGGTCAAGTGTGGCTCGCCCCATGGCGGTGGGCTGTCGGCCGTCGCCACGTGGCCGCAGGTCAGAAAAAGTGCCAGAACAATCGGGCAGCGCATCGCAGGCTCCTACAGATGCGCCCCGTTCTATTGGTGGATCGAAGCGAGGTAAAGCGGTTCCGACAAAAATGGTCAGGATAATTTACCGCCACTACAGCTTTGCGTTCTGGCGCACGAAAGCCTCGATCGCGTTGGCCGGGATCGCCCCGGCATGGCGTGCCCGTTCCTTGCCGTTCTGATACAGGATCAGCGCGGGGATGCCGCGTATGTTGTTTTGCATCGACACCTTGGGAAAGTCCTCGGTGTTGATCTTCGCGAACCGGGCCTGCGGCGCCATGGATTGTGCCGCCTGTGTGAAGGCGGGCGCCATCGACCGGCAGGGGCCACACCACGGGGCCCAGAAATCCACCAGCAGCGGCGTGTCATCGTTTCGCACTGCCTTGGACAGCGTGGCCGGGTCCAGCTCGCGCACCTTGCCGTCAGACAGTTTCGCGCCACATGTGCCGCATTTCGGACCCGCATCCAGCCTGTCGGTCGGCACGCGGTTTACGCTGCCACACTCCAGACAGGTCATTTTGGCAGAACTGGCCATGATGCGCTCCTATAAATTCCACAACTTGCATATGATGGCGCCCTATGCCCGCGTCAAGGGTCACACCGTGCTGAGCAGGATGCTGGTTTCGCTGTTGGTGATCCCTTCAACCACCCGCACATCGCGCAGCACCCGGTCGAAATCGGTCAGGCTTTCGGCAGTCAATTGCGCCACAAGGTCCCACTTTCCGTTGGTGGAATGCAGGCTGCGCAACTCGGGCAACCCGCGCAGGCGCTTGATCACGGCGGTGGTCGAACGCCCGGAAACCTCGATCATCATGATCGCGTGCACCCCATCCGGGCCGTGGTCCTGCCGGGCGCGAATTGTGAAGCCCAGCACCGCGCCACTGTCCAGCAGCCGGTCAAGCCGGGCCTGCACGGTGGCACGTGACACGCCGAGAATTTCGGCGAGTTTCGAAATCGGCGCGCGTCCGTCTTCGCGCAGGATGGCGATCAGGTTACGGTCAAGGTCATCGAAGATATGCATGACTTATTGATGCTTACTGTGAGCAAAATGACAAGTGCATATATGTTTACTGATCAGTTTGCATATTAATATAGAAATCATGACGATGCTATCATTGCGCGATCAGGTGCCCCACCGCGTGGCGCCACCGTCACTCACCCCATGATCAACGATCAAAGGAGCCACCCGATGACCACTATCCACCTGCTTGGTGTGCCGATGGAAGAAGGTGCGGGGCGCCGTGGCTGCATCATGGGGCCAGCGGCGTATCGCACCGCCGGTCTGGCCGAGGAACTGGCGTCGCTGGGGCATGAGGTCGTCGATCTGGGCGACGCACAGCGCGACGAGGTTGGCACGATCGAGACCGAACACAGCCATCTGAAATTTCTGCCCCAGGTTGCCGGTTGGGCACGCAGCCTGCATCGCCACGGGTATGATCTGGCCAGGCAGGATGTGCTGCCGATCTATCTGGGGGGCGATCATGCGCTGTCGATGGGCACCGTCACCGGCCACGTCGCCGCCGCCGCCGAGATTGGGCGCCCGCAATATGTTCTGTGGCTGGATGCGCATTCCGATTTCAACGTCCCGGCATCGTCGCCCAGCGGCAATATCCACGGAATGCCCATGGCCTTTGCCTGTGGGCTGGAAGGGTTCCCCGACATGCTGGGCAAGCCCTTGCCCGCACGGCTTGATCCTCAGAACCTGTGCATGATCGGTCTGCGGTCCGTGGATGGGATGGAGCGGGATTTGCTGCAAGCCTCGGGCGCACACGCCTATGACATGCGCGCCATCGACGAACACGGGGTGGCCAAGCTGCTGCTGCCGTTTCTGGATCAGGTGGCCGCAGTGGACGGTCTTCTGCATGTCAGCCTTGATGTGGATTTCATCGAGCCTGACATCGCGCCTGCGGTGGGCACCACGGTTCCCGGCGGCGCCACCTTCCGCGAGGCGCATCACATCATGGAAATGCTGCATGACAGCGGCCTTGTCACCTCGCTCGATCTGGTCGAGCTGAACCCGTTTCTCGATGACCGGGGCCGCACCGCACGCCTGATGGTGGACCTGACCGCCAGCCTGTTCGGCCGGCGCGTGCTGGACCGCCGCACCCAAAGTTACTGATTGTCGAAAGGACATCCGATGCCGCCTCTGCCCTCTGAACTTGCGTATGTGCCCTTCGTGTCGGTCGAACACATGATGGGGCTTGTTCATCACATCGGCATTGAAAAGCTGCTGATCGAGCTTGCCGATGAAATCGAAGCCGATTTCAAACGGTGGGAGCTGTTTGACAAAACCCCCCGCGTGGCCAGCCACTCGGATGTAGGCGTGATCGAGTTGATGCCCACCTCGGACGGCGAGATGTATGGGTTCAAATACGTGAACGGCCACCCGAAGAACACCAAGGAAGGCCTGCAAACCGTCACTGCGTTCGGGTTGCTGGCTGATGTGAACAGTGGCTATCCCAAGCTGCTCAGCGAAATGACGGTGCTGACCGCGCTGCGCACGGCGGCCACGTCGGCGATGGTTGCAAAACATCTGGCGCCCAAAGGGGCGACCACGATGGCGATGATCGGCAATGGCGCACAATCCGAATTCCAGTGTCTGGCCTTCAAGGCGATCTGTGGGATCGACACCGTGCGTCTTTACGATATCGACCCCGCCGCGACCGAAAAATGTGCCCGCAATCTTGCGGGGCAGGGGTTGACCGTGGTGTCCTGTAAGACGGGTGAAGAAAGCATGGAAGGCGCGCAGATCATCACCACCTGCACCGCCGACAAGCAATACGCGACCATTCTGACCGACAACATGATCGGCGAGGGGGTGCATATCAACGCCATCGGCGGCGATTGCCCCGGCAAGACCGAACTGCACCGTGACATTCTTCTGCGGTCGAGCATTTTCGTGGAATACCCTGAACAGACCTGGGTCGAAGGCGAGATCCAGCAGTTGGAGAAAGACCACCCGATCACCGAGCTGTGGCAGGTGATCACCGGGCAGGCCAAGGGGCGGACGGACGCCAAGCAGATCACCCTGTTCGACAGCGTGGGTTTCGCGATCGAGGATTTCTCGGCGCTGCGCTATATCTCGAAAGCCATTGTCGGGACCGAGTTTTTCACCCAGCTTGATATGCTGGCTGACCCCGATGATCCGCGTGACCTGTTCGGGATGTTGGAGCGGTCGAAGGGGTAAGCCGAATCACACCACATCAGCGCAGCGCCTGACCCTGGGTGGGCGTGAAGCGCCCTCCCGTGGGGAGGGTCGGGCGCTGCCCGGGCTACCAGCCCGGGCGGGTCGAAACGCAGACGGGCGGTGAACTGCTCCACCGCCCGCTTGAGTTATCTGAACGTCAATCAGCTTTCGTCCGCATAGTCCGTCAGAGGCGGGCAGGTGCAGACCAGATTTCGGTCGCCATAGGCGTTGTCCACCCGGTTGACCGGCGACCAGTATTTGTCCACCCGGAAACTGCCCGCCGGGAAGCACCCCTGCTCGCGGGTATAGGGACGATCCCACTCACCGACGAGGTCCACGTAAGTGTGGGGTGCGTTCTTGAGCGGGTTGTTTTCCGGGTCGATCTTGCCTTCTTCGATCTCGCGGATCTCTTCGCGGATCGCCAGCATCGCGTCGCAGAAGCGATCCAGCTCGGCCTTGGTTTCGGACTCGGTGGGTTCGATCATCAGCGTACCGGCCACCGGCCAGCTCATCGTGGGGGCGTGGAAGCCGTTGTCGATCAGCCGCTTGGCGATGTCATCCACGGTGATGCCTGCGCTGTCGGCATAGGGGCGCGTGTCGATGATGCATTCATGCGCCACCCGTCCATTGTTGCCGGTGAACAGCACGTCGAACGCGCCTTTCAGGCGGGCCGCGATGTAATTGCCGTTCAGGATCGCCACCTTGGTGGCCTGGGTCAGACCGGCCCCACCCATCATCAGGACATAAGCCCAGCTGATCGGCAGGATCGAGCCGGAACCGAAGGGGGCTGCGGACACCGCGCCCTCTTCCCCGATCAGCCCGTTGCCCGGCAGATGCGGGGCAAGATGGGCCTTCACACCAATCGGCCCCATG
>JAUHWP010000028.1 GCA_030424645.1 Alphaproteobacteria bacterium | reverse complement strand
GGGCGACAGGTGTTTCCGACCTTGGCCCGGCATGTCTTCCGGCTGCCGCGTTCGCAGTCGCGAATTGGGGCAAGGATCAAGGTGATACGCTGGATTTCGCCACCTATCGGACCACCCTGCTGACGGAAGCCGACGCGCTGGACCCGGACACGTTCCGACATTTCATCCAGCATCAGATCTATCTGACTTTGGGAGCCGAGGCACAGGCCCATCTGAAGAAATACGATGGTGTTCTGGAAGACGGCGCCGACCTGCTGTTGATGGCCGAGATCATGGAGAACGGCACGGCGACAGGTCATGCGCGCATGACCACGCAACTGGCCTGCGATGGTCCGGTTGTCCTTTGGGCGGTGCTGTCACATCCCCGCCTGCCCCGCGACCGCCCGATCAACACCGCTGCGATGATTTACGAGTTTTCGGCCTTGCCCCGTCATCTTCGCAGCCATCTGGGGCCTATGCTGATGCGCAAGTTCCTGGCGATTGGCGACACCGACACCTCGATCGAGATCAACCACATCAGCCAGCGCGGGATCGAAACAACGGATACCGCAAACGCCCTGTCACGCGCGCAGCTGTCGCTGAAAACCGGGAACAGCACCGAAGCCCGCAACCAGCTGCGCGATATCGCCGAAACAGACGACCGGAACGCGGTCGAAGCGATTCTGTTGCTGGTCGACAGCCACATCGAAACCCGAACCGGCATCCCGGACCGAACGCTGGCGCGTCTTGGCGCGCTCGCGCATGAACACAGGGGTTCGGCCAAAGGGGACGAACTGGCCATGGCCGAGCTCCGCGCGCTGATCCATGCGGCCCGCTTTGGCGAGGTCCGGGAGAAACTGCACGAACTGCCCCGCTTTCCCGACCGCGCCGAGGACCGGCATATCCATATTCTGAACGCGTTCGGCCGGGCGCTGACCGGCGCGGGGGCCGACGGCGCATTTCTTCGAAACATTGTCGGACAACCCATGTGGGCCGACGCGGACGAGGAGACACGGATCGCGATCGCAGGCAGGTTGCTTGACCTTGGCTTCGCATCCGCCGCAAAGGATTTGCTGATCAACCAGCCCGCGCCGCCGGGGCGCGCCGCGCGCCTGCTGATCGCCAAGGCGGCTCTGGCCGAAGATCAGGCCAAAGTTGCGCTTGGCTACCTGGCCGGGCTGAGCGATGACGAGGCGCAGGAGTTGCGCAACACGGCGATGAGGGCGACGAACCCGCCGGTCGCCCCGGAAGCATCGCCCGACGATCAACCGCAAGACACCTCAGGGCAGGTGGCGGCAGAGATCTCGCTTGAAGCCTATGAAACACTGATCGAAGACAGCCAGGCGGAACGGGCCCGTGTCGATCTGGCCTTGCAATCCGCACCGGGTCTGTAAGCCCCTGTAATGGTTACGCCTTGTTAAGCATGCCCGGGCTAGCGTGGTGGCCAGACACAAGCAGGATCTGCGACTCAATGGCCACATCAATCCCGACCGGCAACCGCCCGCACACAACCAAGCGAGGCACCGGCATATCCGCCGTGGCGCCCACAGCGATCGCAACACGGCTTTGGCCCCCCGCACCCTTGTCGGGGACGGACGCATGATGCCCCCATTGAAAGAAATATTCCGGCCCACCATCCTGCTGGCGCTGGCGTTGATGGCGATCATCGTCATGATGATCCTGCCGATGCCCGCCTGGGTGCTGGATGTCGGACTGGCCGCATCCTTTGCCCTGGCCATCCTGATGTTCACCGTCACCCTGTTCATCGAACGCCCTTTGGATTTCTCGGCCTTCCCGACGGTATTGCTGGCCTCCTTGATGCTGCGCCTGTCCCTGAACGTGTCCTCGACCAAGCTGATCATCGGACAAGGCCACACCGGCACCTCGGCCGCCGGCAGCGTGATCGAAGGCTTCGCCAGCTTCGTCATGGGCGGCAGCATCCTGCTGGGCCTGGTGGTGTTCTGCGTGTTGCTGATCGTGAACTTCATCGTCATCACCAAGGGGGCCGCGCGAATGGCCGAGGTCGGCGCGCGTTTCGCCCTGGACGGGATGCCGGGCAAACAACTGGCCATCGACAGCGACATGTCGGCCGGTGCCATCGACCACGCCGAAGCCAAGGCCCGCCGCGAGCGTGAACAGGCCGAAACCACCTTCTTCGGCTCGTTGGACGGGGCGTCGAAATTCGTAAAGGGCGATGCGGTGGCCGGGCTTCTGATCACCTTTCTGAACCTGGTGATGGGGTTGCTGATCGGCGTCGTGGTGCACGATATGGAAATCGCGCACGCGTTTCAGACCTATGCCATCCTGACCGTGGGCGACGGGCTTGTGACCCAGATCCCGGCGGTCGTCATATCCATTGCCTCGGCCTTGTTGCTCGCGCGGGGCGGGACATCCGGTTCAACCGACCTGGCCCTGTTCTCACAGCTCGGGAAATACCCGTCCGCGCTGATCACCGTGGCGGTGTTGATGGCCATGTTCGGTCTGGTTCCGGGCCTGCCCTTCGTGCCTTTCATCCTGGGCGCGGTGGCGCTGGGGGCCGCCGGGTGGAAAGGGCAGCAGATCCAGCGTGCGCAAGCCCAGAGCGCCGCCGCCGAACCCACCGCCGCCGATGTGACCCCGCAAGCCGAAAGCCTTGGCGACGTCCTTGATCTGGATGACATCCACGTCGAATTCGCGCCCGATCTGGTGTCGATGGTTCTGGATCCCGCCACCGGGCTGGATGCCCGAATTGCCAGCATAAGAAATCATATCGCCAGCTCGTTCGGGCTGATCCTGCCCGAAATCCGGTTGACCGATAACAGCACCCTTCCCCCCGGCACCTATGCAATCAGGATCCAGGGTGTTGAACAGGCCCGCAGTATGTTGCGATCCCATCATGCGCTGGTCATCCTGTCCGATCAGGATGACAACCTGCCGGACGGCGAGGACGTGAAAGAGCCGGTCTATGGCGCACCGGCCCGCTGGATCAGTTCGGACCAGCAGGAAACGGCTGCCTTGTCGGGCTGCGCCGTCATCGCACCGACGGAGGTGCTGGCCACCCATCTGCTTGAGGTCATGAAACGCAACTTCCCCCGTTTGCTGGGGTTCAAGGCCTTGCGGCGGCTTCTGGATGAATTCGTGAACCTTTCCGACGCGACGCGTGCCGAGGCCAATCGCCGGATGCTGGACGAGCTTGTGCCCGAGAAGGTTCCGCTTGATCTGCTTCATGCCGTTCTGCGCCTGTTGCTTGAGGAACGCGTATCGATCCGCAACCTGCCGCTGATTATCGAAAGCATCGCCGAGGCCCGCCCGGTCTTCACCTCGCCCGACGCCATCTGCGAATATGTGCGCCAGCGGTTGGGGTTTCAGCTGATCGCGGACCTGAAACGCGATGACGGAACCGTGCCGCTGGTCCAGCTTGCCCCGGAATGGGAGGCCACGTTTCAGTCTCACCAACTGGACGGCGAGGCAGGCGGCGATGTCGCCTTGCCGCCGGAAGAGTTCAACCGCCTTGCCAATTCCGTCGCCGACAAGATCGCACGCGCCGGTGAAAACGGGATCTACCCTGCCGTCGTAACCTCGTCCCGGCGGCGACGGTTCCTGAAAACCGTGCTGTCGGCCAAGGGCATCGCCAACCCCGTCCTGTCGTTCGAAGAAATCGGCACCGAAGCCAAACCCTCGCTGGTCGGGATGATCCCGGCATGATCGCGGCACTGGATCAGATCTCTGCTCTGGCGCCATGGCTGTTGCAACACGGCCTGGTCGTGTTTCTCAGGATCGGGGCCGCGATGGCCGTTCTGCCCGCCTTCGGCGAGAAATCCGTTCCGGTGCGGGTGCGCCTGTTTCTGGCCTTTGCCTTCACC
This sequence comes from Alphaproteobacteria bacterium, assembly GCA_030424645.1. GTDB lineage: Bacteria > Pseudomonadota > Alphaproteobacteria > Rhodobacterales > Rhodobacteraceae > Aliiroseovarius. The sequence continues at coordinate 25,752 of JAUHWP010000028.1, read as the reverse complement.
GTGATCGTCGCCCCAAGCATCGCGCCGGACATCGGCTCTGCCCTGCCCGCACCCGGCCTGTCCTATGTGTCCGAACCCGTGATCGGGCTGGGCTTCGGCATTGCCATCCGTCTGATGATCATGGTGCTTCAGATCGCGGGCAGCATTGCGGCACAGTCGACGTCGCTGGCGCAACTGATGGGGGGCGCGAATGCCGACCCGCAACCGGCCATCGGCCATGTTCTGGTGGTGGCCGGTCTGGCACTGGCGGTCATGCTGGGCCTGCATGTCAAACTGGCAGAGGGGTTGATCCTGACCTATCGCGTCTTCCCCATCGGGCAGTTTCCCGACGCACAGCTCTTTGCTGACTGGGGCATTGCACAGATCGCGCGGGCGTTCTCGCTGGCTTTTTCCCTGGCCGCGCCCTTCGTCATCGCATCGCTGCTTTACAACGTGGCGCTTGGGGTGATCAACCGGGCCATGCCCCAGCTGATGGTCGCCTTTGTCGGCGCCCCCGCGATCACGGCGGGCGGGCTGATCCTGTTGTTGCTGACCGCCCCGCTGCTCTTGCCCATCTGGCAAGCCGCGCTTGAGGCAACGCTCGCCAATCCGTTCGGAGGCCGGTGATGTCAGGAACGGATGATGACGACAGCAAGCAACACGAACCAACGCAGAAAAAGCTGGACGATGCCCGGCGCCGGGGTGAGGTGGCGCGGTCGGCTGACCTGAACACGGCGATCTCCTATCTTGCGCTTTTGCTGATCGCGACCTCGCTGGGGGCGGCAAGTCTGAAAGGGATCGGCGCGCAGCTTGCCGGCCTTCTTGCGCGGCCAGACCAGATCGCAGACCAGGTGTTTCGCGGCGCGGCGCCGTTTTCTTCGTCACTTCTGCTGGGGTTGGGTCAGCATATGGCGCCGTGGTTCGTGGCACCGGCGGCGGCTGTCCTGCTGCTTGCGGTGGCGACCCGAACCTTCATCGTCGCGCCGGAAAAGCTTCAACCGAAACTGAACCGGCTTTCCCCGGTGTCGAACGCGAAGAACAAGTTCGGGCGGTCCGGCCTGTTCGAATTTGCCAAAAGCTTCGTCAAACTGACGATCTATGCGGTTGTGCTGGGGGTTTTCATCTGGATGAAACTGCCCGAGATCCTGTCCACCATGTCGCTGAGCGCCGGGATGGCGACGGTGATCCTTCTGGACCTGAGTGTCGAATTTTTCGCCCTGGTCCTGTTGATCGCCCTGATCATCGGCGGCGTCGATTATGTCTGGCAGCATCAGGAACATCTGCGCAAGAACCGCATGTCGCACAAGGACCTGATGGATGAAATCAAGCAGAACGAGGGCGACCCCCACATGAAAGCGCAACGGCGCCAGAAAGGTTATGCAATCGCCATGAACCAGATGCTGGCCGATGTGCCTGACACTGACGTGGTGGTCGTGAACCCAACACACTACGCGGTGGCCCTGAAATGGTCGCGGATGCCCGGGGCCGCGCCGGTCTGCGTCGCCAAGGGTGTCGACGAGATCGCCGCGCGCATCCGGGAAGCCGCCAGCGAAACCGGCGTGCCGATCCACAGCGATCCACCCACGGCCCGTGCGCTTTACGCAACGGTCGATATCGGGGACGAGATACCGCCAGATCACTACAAGGCCGTGGCTGCCGCGATCCGCTTTGCCGAAAAGATGCGCAACCGCGCCCGAACCCCATTCGGAACCCGGTAAATGGACAATGCCCTGACCAAACTGGCGGCACTGGCCGCCCTGCAGCACGACGCCGCCATGGCCGAGCTTTCGCGTCACAACCACCGCATTCACGGGCTGCAAAGCCGCATCTCCGACCTGCGCCACCGGCGGCAGGCACCCCCGGCCCCCGACCCAAACGGGGGCTTGCCCTTGTCGCTGGCCAGCGGCCACCACTGCACGTGGCAGCGTTGGCTGGAACAAGAGCTGACACGGCTGAATACCGATCTTGCGCGCGCGCGGGCCGACCGCGAGGCTGTCATCCAGAACGCCCGCCGGGCTTTCGGACGGAAATCAGCCACTGACGCCTTGCTGCATCAGGAAACGCAGGCAAAACGGATGGCCGCGCGCAAGCGTTTGGAACAATCGGCGTCACAGGACCATCCGGGCAAGAATCCTCTTTTCTTTTGACCGCTGCCGGTCTATAGGCACGGCTTCAACCGCGGGACTTACACCCTTGGAGGAATCCCGCATCAACAAACTGGAGAATTTCCATGGCAAAACAGATTCCTGATCTTGACGCCACGGTACGGACGGGGACAGGCAAGGGGGCCGCTCGTCAAGCTCGCCGCGAAGGCTTGGTACCGGGTATCGTGTATGGTGGTAGCGAAGAGCCGCTGCCGATCAACATCCCCTTCAACGAACTGCTGAAAAAGCTTAAGGCTGGCCGGTTCTTGTCCACCTTGTGGAACCTGAAGGTTGATGGCCACGACGACGTGCGCGTCATCTGCCGCAACGTCCAACGTGATGTGGTGAAAGACCTGCCAACCCACCTGGACCTGATGCGCCTGCACCGCAACACGCGGATCAGCCTGTTCATCCACGTTGAGTTCATCAACGAAGATGCAGCCCCCGGCCTGAAAAAGGGCGGCGTTCTGACCGTTGTGCGCCCGGAAGTCGAACTGAACGTGCTGGCGGGTGACATCCCCGAGCAGATCGTTGTCGACCTGACCGGCCGCGAAGTGGGCGAGGTGATCCACATTTCCGACGTGGACCTGCCGAAAGGTGCAAAAGTTACCGTCGACCGCGACTTCGTGATCGCCAACATCTCAGCGCCCAGCTCGCTGCGCTCGGCAGATGATGAAGAAGAGACCGAAGAGGTTGCAGCCGATGAAGTCGAAGCAACCGAAATGAAGTCGGAAGAATAAGTCGGTCCAGCCGGACGGCATCAGAACGGGCCTTTCGGGGCCCGTTTTTTTTGACCTGGGTCCTTCGGCACAACGCTGTTCCCATCCAGCAATGGCAACACCTTCGCGCGACAATCAGAGCATTTCGCCTTGTGTCGTGCGTTTGACGAAAATCGGTGATTCAAGTTTTTTGCGAAACGCTCTAGTTTAATCCGGACCGCAAACATTCCGGCGGTCTGGAAACGCGTGAAAGGTCTGCTCATGAAACTTCTGGTGGGGCTTGGAAATCCCGGTCTGAAATATGCTGGCAATCGTCACAATATCGGTTTCATGGCACTGGATCGCATCGCCGATGACCACGGGTTTGCCCCCTGGCGCGGCAAGTTTCAGGGCGCCCTGACCGAAGGGCGATTGGGGCACGAGAAAGTTCTGCTGCTCAAGCCCGAAACCTTCATGAACCTGTCCGGCCAGTCGGTGGGCGAGGCGATGCGCTTTTACAAGCTGACCCCCGATGACATCATCGTCTTCCATGACGAACTTGACCTGGCCCCGGGCAAGGTGCGCGTCAAGCAGGGCGGCGGTCACGCCGGGCATAACGGCCTGCGCTCGCTTCATGCGCATATCGGTCCGGATTACACCCGTGTGCGGATGGGCATCGGGCATCCGGGGAACAAGAACGCGGTGTCGTCCTATGTCCTGCGCGATTTTGCCAAGGCGGATGAAGACTGGTTGGAGGACGTGCTGCGCGGCTGTGCCGACGGGGCGGTGGACCTGGTTGAAGGCGACAGCGGCAAGTTCATGAACGCCATTGGACGGCGGGTCAACCCACCACGCTCGTCCACCGCGCAGCCGAAACCCGATACGGCCACCGACGCCCCTGCGCCAAAGCCGCAACCCAAGGCCGACGTAAAGGCTGAAACCAAGGACACACGCAGTCCGTTGCAACGGCTGATGGACAAGTTTTCATGAGCTTGCGCGACGCCCTGCGCCACCAGGCCGAAAGCAACCGTCATCTTGGCTCGCCGTTCACAGCGCGTGTTCTGGACCTGCTTTCGGATAACATCCAACCCGGCACGCCATTGACCGATCGCATGTTCGGCTGGCCGGGTGACATCGGGCCGCGCGGGCACTCGGTGCCGCTGCGGTTTCTGGCCGGGCTGCACGCGCTGGTTCTGACCGGGACATGCCCCGCGTTGAAAGCGGTTTATCCGCCAGCCCCGCCCCCCGACGACGCAACGCTTTGGGCGGCGATCCAGACAGCGCTGCGTGATCATGCTGACGTTCTGGATCAATGGCTCGACAACCCGCCGCAAACTAACGAGGTGCGCCGCGCCGCCGTTCTGATCGCGACCGGGCGCTGGCTGGCAGGCCATTATGACCTGCCGATCCGTATGTATGAGCTGGGCGCCAGCGCGGGGCTGAACCTGATGTGGGACCGGTTCGCACTGACCCTGCCGGGCGGACAGATCGGTCCGCCCGATCCTGTGATCACCCTGACGCCCGACTGGCGTGGCGACCTGCCCGCTGGCAAAACGCCGATTATTCTTGACCGGCGCGGCGTCGATCTTATGCCGATGAATGCCCGCAACCCCGACGATGCCCTGCGCCTGATCTCGTATCTGTGGGCGGATCAGCCCGAACGACTGCAGCGCACCCGCGCCGTCATTGATGTGCTCGATGCACCGGTGGACGCGGGCGACGCCGCCGACTGGTTGGAACAGCAGCTTCAGTCGGTTGCCCCGGATCACCTGACACTGATCTATCACACCATCGCCTGGCAATATTTCCCGGCAGAGACCCAAGCGCGGTGCCGCGCCGCCATCGAAACCGCAGCCCAAAACGGCCCCATCGCGCATCTGTCCTTGGAAGCCGATGAACGGCTGGACAAGGGCGCGTGCCTGTCGCTGACACTTTGGCCCGAGGGACACAAGTTGACGCTTGGTCGTGCCGATTTCCATGGACGTTGGGTCGATTGGACGGCACCCTGACCAAAAACACGGGGGTCACATGCGCACCATCTTCAAACGCCTTTTGCAGGCCCTTTTGGTCATCATTGTGCTGATCGCAGTTGCCGCCATCTGGAAACGCGACGAGATCAGCAGGCTTCTTGCCGTGAACTCGTTGTTTTCAGAAGAAAAAATCGTTCACAATTTTTCGAACATGGATCAGGCCTTCCTGACCAGACCCATGTCACGCGGCGACAGCGGGCCGGTGCCCCTGCCCTCAGGAGCCCCCATCACACTCCCGGAAGGGGCCGAAGATTGGATCAGCGAGCGCGCTGTCACAGCGCTGGTGGTGTTGAAAGACGGCGCGGTCCGGCATGAAAGCTATCATCTTGGCACGGGGCCGGAGGATCGTCGCATCAGTTGGTCGGTCGCCAAAAGCTTTCTGTCCGCGCTCACTGGGATCATTGTGGAACAGGGCGCGATTGCGTCGATTGACGACCCCGTAGACCTCTACGCGCCCGACCTTAAAGGCAGCGCTTATGAAGGCGCGACGATCCGCAATGTGCTGAACATGTCCTCGGGCGTCGTGTTCAACGAGGATTATCTGGACTTCAATTCCGACATCAACCGTATGGGGCGTGTGCTGGCGCTGGGACAGTCGATGGATGAGTTTGCCGCCGGGCTGACCGAGACCTTCGCGCCACCGGGCGAGACATGGCAATATGTCTCGATCGACACACATGTGATCGGCATGGTGATCCGGGGTGCAACCGGGCAATCCATCCCGGACCTGCTGGAACAGAACGTCATTCAGCACATGGGGTTCGAGGCTGATCCCTATTACGTCACCGACGGCTACGACGTGGCCTTCGTGCTGGGCGGGTTGAACCTGCGCACACGCGACTATGCGCGCTTTGGGCAGATGTTCTTGCAAGACGGGCGCTGGAACGGGCAGCAGATCGTGCCAGTCGATTGGGTGGCGGCTTCAACCGTCGCATCCGCCCCGACAGCCGCAGGTGAACAGGGGTACGGGTTTCAGTGGTGGATGGCGCCAGACGCACCCGAAGGCGAATATTTCGCCCGCGGGATCTATGGGCAATATATCTTCATCGACACCGCGCGGAACGTGGTGATCGCGCTGAACAGCGCAGATCGCAAGTTTCGCGAAGAGGGCGTCAATGACGCCAACATCGCCATGTTTCGGGCGATTGCCGCGTCGATGGACTGACCCCGGTCAGTTCGCGTCGCGGCCTTCGGTGTCGGACATGTCAAAGCCCAGATACTTGGCGACGGTATAGATATCCTTGTCGCCGCGGCCGCACATGTTCATGCAGATGATGTGATCCTCGGGCAGGTCCGGCGCGATCTTCATCACATGGGCCAGCGCATGACAGGGTTCAAGCGCGGGGATGATCCCTTCGGTCTGGCAACAAAGTTCAAACGCCTCAAGCGCCTCTTTATCCGTGATCGCCACATATTCGGCGCGACCGATTTCATGCAGCCAGCTGTGTTCCGGCCCGATGCCGGGATAATCCAGCCCCGCCGAAATCGAATAGCCATCAAGGATCTGTCCATCCTCGTCCTGCAAAAGGAAGGTGCGGTTGCCATGCAGAACGCCGGGGCGACCGCCAGTCAGCGAAGCACAGTGTTCCATCTTGTCATTCACACCTTTGCCCCCGGCTTCGACACCGATGATGCGCACACTGTCGTCATCAAGGAACGGGTAGAACAGGCCAATGGCATTCGATCCACCACCGATGGCGGCGATCACCGTGTCGGGCAGACGCCCCTCGGCGGCTTGCATCTGTTCCTTGGCCTCCTTACCGATGATCGACTGGAAATCACGGACCATGGCGGGATAGGGGTGCGGGCCTGCCGCCGTGCCGATGCAATAGAACGTGTCGGCCACGTTCGTCACCCAGTCCCGCAGCGCGTCGTTCATCGCGTCCTTCAGCGTGCCACGACCCGAGCTGACGGGAATGACCTCGGCCCCCAGCAGGCGCATGCGGAACACATTGGGGGCCTGACGCTGCACGTCATGGGCGCCCATATAGACAATACATTTCAGGCCGAACTTGGCGCAGACCGTCGCGGTGGCCACCCCGTGCTGCCCTGCCCCGGTTTCCGCGATGATGCGCGTCTTGCCCATGCGGCGGGCCAAGAGAATCTGCCCCAGCACGTTGTTGATCTTGTGCGCGCCGGTGTGGTTCAACTCGTCCCGCTTCAGATAGACCTTCGCGCCGCCCAGATGCCTGGTCAGCCCCTCGGCAAAATAAAGCGGGCTGGGGCGACCGACATAATGGGTCCACAGGTACTGCATCTCGGCCCAGAAACTGTCATCGGTCTTGGCGTTTTCGTACTCGGCTTCAAGATCAAGGATCAGGGGCATCAGCGTCTCGGACACGAAGCGCCCGCCAAAATCACCGAACCGGCCCTTTTCATCGGGACCGTTCATGAAGCTGTTGAATAGATCGTTGGGCATGGGTGCGTTCCCCTCAATTCGCAGCATGGGCAGCGGCGCAGAACGCCGCGATCAGCCTGTCATCCTTGATCCCCGGCGCAGTTTCAACCCCTGACGAGACATCGACCTGCTTTGCCCCGGTCAACCGGATCGCTTCCGCGACGTTTTCCGGCGTCAACCCGCCTGCCAGCATCCACGGGCACGGCCAGTATTTGCGCTGCACCAACCGCCAGTCGAAGGCAATGCCGTTGCCACCGGGCAGGTCCGCCCCTTTCGGCGCTTTGGCGTCGATCAGCAACTGATCCGCCACGCCTGCATACACGTCAATCTGCCCGACATCTTCTGGCCCGGCAATGCCAATGGCCTTCATGACCGGCAGACCATAGCGGGCTTTGACTTCGGCCACCCGTTCGGGGGTTTCGCTGCCGTGAAGCTGCAACATGTCCACGATGGTGTCTGACACGATCTGATCCAGCAGCGTATCATCCGCGTTCACCGTCAGCGCCACCTTCGCCACGCCCACCGGAACGTCCGCCATCAATTTAGCGGCCTGTTCTATTGACACATGGCGCGGGCTTTTGGGGAAGAACACAAACCCCAGATACCGCGCACCGGCGGACACCGCGGTCGCGACATGGTGCGGGTCGGACAGCCCGCAGATTTTGACGCTTGCGCTCATGCCGTTCAGGTCACTTGGCGTCGTCGATCAGCGCCAGCACATCGTCACCCGTGTGCGTCTTGGGCGCGCGCAGGGTCTTCACCTCGCGGGCCAGCTGGTCACGCTCTTTCCGGTGGCGCGCGCCTTCGGCACGAATCTTGTGTTCGCGGAACCATTCCCAGATAAAGCCGATCAGCACGCCGGCAACGACACCGGCAAAGATGACCACGAACAGCGGCAGGGTCATCGACCAGCTCCATCCCAGGAACCCGGACAGCTCCTGTGGCAGCAGGTTCAAAGTCACGGTATCACGGTTCGCCATTGCGACCGTGATCAGGACAACCGCAAGGGTCGCCAGAAATGCGTAACGAATGTATCGCATAGATACCTCTTACTTGCCGTTCAAACGGTCCCGCAAAAGCTTGCCGGTCTTGAAGAAGGGCACATGTTTTTCCTCGACTTCAACCGACTCACCCGTCCGGGGGTTGCGCCCGATACGAGCATCCCGTTTCTTGACCGAAAATGCGCCAAAGCCGCGCAGTTCGACCCGATCTCCCTTGGCCATCGCCTCGATAATCTCTTCGAAGATCGTGTTGACGATGCGTTCGACATCGCGCTGATAAAGGTGCGGGTTTTCGTCCGCGATCTTCTGGATCAGTTCCGACCGGATCATTCTGGTCCCCCCAATTGGCTATGTAATGGATTTTGCATCCTTATTCTGTCACGGATTATAGGAGCAAACCGCCGCGCGAGATACAAGCATTGCCACGTGGAACGGGCAATTTTGGCAGGAAACGCACAGTTTTTTCGGGATTTTCGGGCCGATGCCGCAGCGGCAAATCGCTTGGGGCCGGTTGCCGCCGAATTGTTGCAGCGCAGCATAACCCATTGATTCGACGCAAAACAGCCCCGCGCGTGGCACGGGGCTGTCTTCAACTTTCGGGGCCGGACTTAGTTGTCCTGCTTCAGGGCTGCGCCCAGAATGTCGCCCAGCGATGCACCGGAATCCGACGATCCGTATTGTGCAACGGCTTCTTTTTCCTCGGCGATTTCGCGGGCTTTGATCGACAGACCCAGACGACGCGATTTCGAATCCACGTTGGTCACGCGGACGTCGATCTTGTCACCGACCTGGAAGCGCTCGGGGCGCTGTTCGGCACGGTCACGCGACAGGTCCGAGCGGCGGATGAAGGATTTCATGCCTTCGTATTCCACTTCGATGCCGCCATCCTCGATCGAGGTCACTCCGACGGTGATGATCGAACCACGCTTCACGCCGCCAATGGCGTCTGCAAACGGGTCGCCGTCCAGCGCCTTGATCGACAGCGAGATACGCTCTTTATCCGTGTCCACTTCCGAAACGACGGCTTTGACAACGTCGCCTTTCTTGAAGTTCTGGATGGCGTCTTCGCCACGTTCGTCCCACGAGATGTCGGACAGGTGAACCATGCCGTCGATTTCGCCGTCGAGGCCAATGAACAGACCGAATTCGGTGATGTTCTTGACTTCGCCTTCGACCTCGGTGCCCTCGGGGTGAGTTTCTGCAAACACTTCCCACGGGTTGCGCATGGTTTGCTTGAGGCCAAGCGACACGCGGCGTTTCGCCTGGTCGATTTCCAGCACCATGACCTCAACCTCTTGCGAGGTCGACACGATCTTGCCGGGGTGAACGTTCTTCTTGGTCCACGACATCTCGGACACGTGCACCAGACCTTCGACGCCCGGCTCCAGCTCAACAAACGCACCGTAGTCGGTGATGTTGGTCACGCGGCCAGTATGTGTGCTTTCCAGCGGGTATTTGCCGGCAACCAGATCCCATGGATCGTCTTGCAGCTGCTTCATACCAAGCGAGATGCGGTGGGTTTCCTTGTTGATCTTGATGACCTGAACCTTGATGGTTTCGCCGATCGTCAGGATTTCCGAAGGATGGTTCACACGGCGCCATGCCATGTCGGTGACGTGCAGCAGACCGTCAACACCGCCAAGGTCAACAAATGCACCGTATTCGGTGATGTTCTTGACCACGCCGTCAACTGCCTGGCCTTCGGTCAGGTTGCCGATGACTTCAGCACGCTGTTCGGCACGCGATTCTTCCAGAATTGCACGACGCGATACAACGATGTTGCCACGGCGGCGGTCCATTTTCAGGATCTGGAAAGGTTGCTTCAGACCCATCAGCGGGCCAGCGTCGCGCACGGGGCGCACATCGACCTGCGAGCCGGGCAGGAACGCAACAGCGCCGCCCAGATCGACGGTGAAGCCGCCTTTGACGCGACCGAAGATCGCACCTTCGACGCGCGCATCGTCGGCATATGCTTTTTCCAGACGATCCCATGCTTCTTCGCGGCGGGCCATCTCGCGCGAGATGACGGCTTCGCCACGGGCGTTCTCAGCCGCGCGCAGATAGACTTCCACTTCGTCACCAACTGCGATTTCCGGGGCTTCGCCGGGGTTTGCGAATTCCTTGACATCCACGCGGCCTTCCATCTTGTAGCCGACGTCGATAATGGCTTGGCCCGCTTCGATCGCGATGACCTTGCCTTTGACAACCGAACCCTCTTCGGGCGTGTCCATTTCGAAGCTTTCGTTCAGGAGGGCTTCGAATTCCTCCATGGTTGCTTTAGCGCACATATGCGTTTTGTTCCTTTACAAGTGCTATTCGGGCCGTGCGGTTGGCTCCGCAGGTCTTGGATTGTCCAATTTGGTCAACAACTTAGCCGCAAAACAAAGAGGGCCGGTGGCTCCGACCCTGCTCGTATCCCTGCTATCGCGGCGCTTTCACCTTGTCGACAGGGGCGGGGAATACGGGGATTCTGCCAATAAAGCAAGGGGGTTCCGTGCTCAGCGCCGGGCGTCGACCTCGGACACGGCCCGGGCGACCGCCTGGTCGATGGACATCTTTGACGTGTCGATCACCACGGCATCCGCGGCGGGCTTCAGCGGTGCTTCGGCACGCTCGCTATCGCGGGTGTCGCGGGCAACCACATCGGCCAGCACGTCATCACGGGTCACATCCAACCCCTTGCCGACCAGCTCCAGATAGCGGCGTTCGGCACGCACTTCGGCGCTGGCGGTGACAAACAGTTTCACCTGCGCATCGGGGCAGATCACCGTGCCGATGTCGCGCCCGTCCAGCACTGCCCCACCCTCGCGGCCCGCAAAATCGCGTTGGAACGCAACAAGTGCGGCGCGCACATCGGGCAGAACCGCAACCCGGCTGGCGGCCTGCGCCACCTCAGGCCTGCGCAAATCCCCCTTCAGATCGTCAGGCGTCAGGGCTTTCGCCGCCACCACCGGATCGCCCCCGGCCAGAACCCTGGCGCCGACCGCGCGATACAGAAGCCCGGTGTCCAGATGCGCAAAGCCGAAATGCGCGGCCACCGCCTTTGATATCGTGCCCTTCCCGGCTGCCGCAGGCCCATCTATCGCGACGGTGAACCGGGTCACGTATTGGTCCTGACCAGCTGCGCGCCCAGTCCGGCCATCAGCGGTTCAAACACCGGGAAACTGGTGGCGATGGGGCTGCCATCATCCAGATGGATCGGTTTCTGGGTCGCCATGCCAAGGCAGGCAAAACTCATCGCGATCCGGTGGTCCAGCACGGTGGCAACGGTCGCCCCGCCGCGCACGCCATCCGGCCCCAGACCATCGACGGCCCACCAGTCTTCGCCTTCATCGACCGTAACCCCGGCGGCGCGCAGCCCCTTGGCCATGGCGTCGATCCGGTCGCTTTCTTTCACGCGCAGCTCGTGCACGCCGGGCATATTCGTGGTGCCGGTCGCAAAGGCGGCAACCACTGACAGGATCGGATATTCGTCGATCATGCTGGCGGCCCGTTCGGGCGGCACGACAATGCCCTTCATATCGGGTGAATAGCGCGCGCGCAGATCGGCAACAGGCTCGCCCCCTTCGACACGCTCGTTCTCAAACGTCAGATCGGCACCCATGTCTTGCAGGGTATAGAACAACCCGGCGCGGGTCGGGTTCAGCCCGATATTCGGCACCAGAACGTCCGAGCCGGGCACGATCAGCGCCGCACAGACCGGAAACGCCGCCGAGCTGGGGTCGCGCGGCACGGCGATGCTCTGCGGCTTCAGCTCCGGCTGGCCGGTCAGGGTGATCACGTGACCTTCGTCAGTGTCGTCCACGGTGATGTCGGCGCCGAAGCCCGCCAGCATGCGTTCGGTGTGGTCGCGGGTCGCTTCCTTTTCGATCACCACGGTCTTCCCCGGGACGTTCAGCCCCGCCAGAAGCACCGCGGATTTCACCTGCGCCGAGGCCATGGGCGTGGTGTAGCGCACTGCGACGGGCGCGCGCGCACCGACGATGGTCATCGGAAGCCGCCCGCCCTCGCGCCCATAGCTTTGCGCACCAAAAAGCGCGATCGGATCGGTGACGCGGCCCATGGGGCGTGAGCGGAGCGAGGCATCGCCGGTGAAGGTCGCCGTGATCGGCTGGGTCGCCATCGCCCCCATGATCAGGCGCACACCCGTGCCTGCGTTGCCGCAATCAATGACCTGTTCGGGTTCGGCAAAGCCGCCAACGCCCACGCCATGCACGCGCCATTCGCCATCGCCCACACGTTCCACGTCAGCGCCAAAAGCCCGCATCGCATCGGCGGTGCCCAACACGTCTTCGCCTTCCAGAAGGCCGGTGATATGGGTCTCACCCACCGCCATCGCGCCAAGGATCAGGGACCGGTGGCTGATCGACTTGTCGCCGGGCACGTGCGCCTCGCCGGTCAGCGGGCCGCATTTGCGCGAGGTCATGGGGATGGCGGGGCCGTGTCCGGACATGGGGCTTCTCCTGTAATCTGCGATTTCTGATAGCGCAGACATTTGGGCGAGGCCAGAGCGAAAGGGGCTTCGCCCCTCGGCCGCTCGATGTTCGAGCGGCCTCACCCCAGGATATTTTGGGCCAGAAGAAGCCGGGCGCGGGTCAGAGGCGGCGGAAGGTCAGGTAATGGGGGCTGCGGCCTTCGCGCAGGGCTTTTTGTTCATAGCGGGTCGAGATCCAGTCCTCCCACGGCGTGCGCCAGTCAGAGGGACGTTCGCCCAGCCATTCAAAGCCCGCGCGCGGCACCTCTTCCAATGTCTGGCGGACATAGTCGGGGATGTCGGTCGCCACGCGGAACTCAGCGCCGGGTTTCAGGGCGCGGTGGAACGGTTCCAGATATTCCGGTGTGACGAAGCGGCGGCGATGGTGCCGCTTCTTGGGCCAAGGGTCGGGGTAAAGCAGGAAGGCCTTGTCGATGCTTTCATCGGGCAGCACGTCAAACAGGTCGCGCACATCGCCCGGATGGACGGCGATGTTGTCGCAACCGGCCTTGCGGATCTTGCCCAGAAGCATCGCAACGCCGTTTATGTAAGGCTCGCAACCGATGATCCCGATATCCGGGTTCTGCGCCGCCTGATGCACCATGTGTTCGCCGCCGCCAAAGCCGGTTTCCAGCCAGACAGGCTTGCCGCCGAACAGGGTGGACAGGTCCAGCGGGTTGCGGTCGGGGTTTGCGTCCCAATCGACCGCGCCGGGGCTGAGCGCGGCGAGGTCTTTATCCAGATATTCCTGCTGGCTGTCACGCAGCCCCTTGCCCTTCAGGCGGCCATAGAAATTGCGCCAGGGCGCGCCTGAGCGGTGTTTGCCGTTTGCGGTGTCGTCTTGTGTCATGGCCGCGCCTATGCCGTGCAAAGGGCGGCCGCGTCAAGTGACGGGCCGCCCTTTGTGGAGTTGTTCCGGTGTTGGCGCCGGTCAGACCGCCTTTTGCAAAGCCTCGACCAGATCGGTTTTTTCCCAGCTGAAGCCGCCATCTGCATCGGGGGCGCGCCCGAAATGGCCATAGGCCGCGGTGCGTTCATAGATGGGTTTGTTCAGCCCCAGATGTTCGCGAATGCCGCGTGGTGTCAGGTCCATGACCTGGCCGATGGCTTTTTCGATTGCGGCTTCGTCGACCTCTCCGGTGCGGTGGGTGTCGACGAGGATGGACAAGGGATGCGCCACGCCGATGGCATAGGACAACTGTAATGTGCAGCGTTTCGCCATGCCCGCCGCGACGATGTTCTTCGCCAGATAGCGCGCAGCATAAGCCGCCGAGCGGTCCACCTTGGTCGGATCCTTGCCCGAGAACGCGCCGCCGCCATGCGGGGCCGCCCCGCCATAGGTGTCGACGATGATCTTGCGTCCGGTCAGCCCGGCATCGCCATCGGGGCCACCGATCACGAACTTGCCGGTCGGGTTCACGTGCCAGACGGTATCGTCCGTCAGCCAGCCATCGGGCAGAACCTCGCGAATATAGGGCGCCACGCGTTCGCGCACGTCATCCGGTGTCATCGAGGCATCGAGGTGCTGGGTGGACAGGACCAGCGATGTCACCTCGACCGGCAGATCGTTTTCGTAACGCACGGAAAGTTGCGACTTGGCGTCCGGGCCCATCCAGCCTTCGGTGCCGTCCTTGCGCACCTCGGCCAGCCGCCGCAGGATCGCGTGGCTGTATTGCACGGGCGCCGGCATCAGCGCGTCGGTTTCGATGGTCGCATAGCCGAACATGATCCCCTGATCGCCCGCGCCTTCGTCCTTGTTCTGGGCGGCGTCCACACCCTGGGCAATGTCGGCGGATTGCGCATGCAGATAGCTGTCGAGGTTCAGGTTCGCCCAATGGAACCCTTCCTGTTCATAGCCGATATCCCTGACGCAGGCGCGCGCGATATCCTCGACACGCTGGATGACGCTGGCCGGGCCGCGCACCTCGCCCCCGATCACCACGCGATCGGTTGTTGCAAAGGTTTCACACGCCACACGGGCCTGCGGGTCTTCGGTCAGAAAGGCGTCGAGAATCGCGTCCGAAATACGGTCGCAGACCTTGTCGGGGTGGCCTTCGGATACGGATTCCGAAGTGAAAACGTGGTTCTTACGTGTCATGAAATGCTCCGATGTTACAGCCCACACCACGTCAGGAAGCCGTTGTGGCGGGATATGTTGTGGCGTTACATGGCAAACCGGCAATGGTCAACGCGCTTTTACGACGCGCCAGACAAGCAGGCCGCACAGGGCAACAGTGATCAACACCGCCAATGGCAGATCACCATGTCGGGAATAAGGCGTCGGCCGGTCTGCTCCGGGCAATTGCATATCCAGAAAACCAGCCTGCCCCAGCGGGATTGATGCGCGCACCTGTCCGCGCGTGTCAATCACGGCCGATATGCCGGTATTGGCAACCCGGATCACGGGAAGGCCGAATTCGATGGCGCGAAAGCGGGCCTGGGCCAGATGCTGATAGGGCATCGAATAATCGCCGAACCACGCATCGTTGGTGGCATGAAGGATCCAGTCCGCACGCGTGGGCGCAGCCCTGACATCGCGCGGGAAGGCTGCCTCGTAACAGATCAGGGGAAGGGCCGTGCCGGCGGCGCCCAGATCCAGCACCCGCGCACCCGGCCCCGCCGAATACCCGTTCCCGGCCTGCGACGCGAAGGCGCTGATACCGAACCGGTCCAGCCAGTCCCCCAGAGGGATGTATTCGCCGAACGGCACCAGATGGTGCTTGTCATACGTGGCCTGAACCTTGCCGGAGGGGCCGATCAGCGCCAGGCTGTTGTAATACCGCATCCCGTCCCCGCGCTGCACGCCGAACAACACCGGCGCACCTTGCGCGGCCTCGGCCATCGCGATGCGCAGGTCATCGGTCCATTCCAGCAAGGTGGGCACGGCGGTTTCGGGCCAGATCACCAGGTCGGGGCGGCGGCGTCCGGGGGCTGGATCGGCAGCCGTAAGGTCGATCTGGCGGGTGACGAAATCATAGGCATGGTCGGGGTCCCATTTCAGATGCTGCGGCGCATTGGGCTGCACCAGTCGCAACGTGACCTCGCGGTCGGCAGGCAACGGGCTCTGCCCCGGTGAAGACCCGACGATCAGACCGCCGGTGGCGATTGTCGCCACCGATCCGATCAGCACCGACCGCGCGCGCGCGCGCGGACCGCGCCCGAAGATCTGCGCCATCAAACCGGCCACAAGAAACGTCAATGCCCCCAACCCGCTGGCCCCGACAAGGGCAGCCAATGGGGCGAACGGCGTGTCGATCCAGACCTGTCCCGGATTGCCCCATGGAAACCCGGTGAACAGCCAGCCGCGGATCATCTCGGCCCCGGTCAGCGCCAACGCCAGCCCCAGCCAGCGCAGGGCCGGTGGTGACACGCGATGCGCCACGACCGCCGCGCCACCCCAGAGAAGCGCAAGCCCTGCGGCCATAAAAAACAGCGCGAAAGGTGCCATCCAGCCATGCCGGGCGGCATCGACCATGAACGGTTCGACCAGCCATGACAGGGTAACGCCGAAATACCCGACGCCCAGCCCCCAGGCACGCCACCCGGCCTGGCTGGACCGATCACTTCGCACAACAAGATAGAAAGCAATCGCAAAACCGACCGGTGTCAGGATCGGCCGGTCGAACGGCGCATGGCCCAGCGCAGCCAGCGCCCCGGACGCGACGGTCAGCAGAACAGCTGCCAGGTCTTCCGTCAGGCGGCGCCTAATCATCGGTGGGTGACGGAACCCGCACACGCAAACGCTTGATCCGGCGCGGGTCGGCATCGACCACTTCGATCTCGGGTCCGGCCGGGTGGGCGATCACCTCGCCCCGCGCGGGCACATGACCGGAAAGGACAAAGACCAGGCCACCCAACGTGTCGACCTCTTCGTCGTCGATATCGTCCCCGCACAGACCGATCCCGATCTCGGCCTCGAACTCGTCCAGCGGCGTTTTCGCCTCGGCCAGATAGCAGCCGGGTTTCTCTTCGATCCACAACGCGCCTTCTTCAAGATCGTGTTCATCCTCGATCTCGCCCAGCACCTGTTCGATCAGATCCTCGATGGTCACAAGCCCGTCGACCCCGCCATATTCGTCAATGACCAAAGCCATGTGTATCCGGTCGGTCTGCATCTTTTGCAACAGAACCCCGATCGGCATCGAGGGCGGCGCGTAAAGAAGCGGGCGCAACAGCTTGCGCAGCGCAAATTCAGGCATCTCGGCGCCCGCATTGCCATTGAAACCGTGGTTCAGGGCAAGATCTTTCAGGTGCACAAGCCCGATGGGACTGTCGAGCGTGCCATCGAACACCGGCAACCGCGTCAGCCCGCTTTCGCGAAACAGCGCCACCAGATCGTCTTTTTCGATATCCACCGGGGCCGATACGATCTCGGCCTTCGGGACCATGACATCCTCGACGCGCATACGTCGCAGGTTCATCATGCCCGGCGTGACGAATGGGGACACGCCGCTGGTTACGACGGTTAGGTTCTGAACCGGCTCGCTGACCGCATCCGACGGGCTGAGCGCCCCGACGATGCGACCGAAAAACCCGGTCCTGCTACTTTCGGTTTCACCTTGCGCGCCTTGCGCTGCGTCAGAAGAACCGTCTTCGGTGTCGCCCATCTTTCCTTTTCCACAATCGCGCTTAATTGCGCCGCTTATTCGATATATGGGTCTGAAATGCTCATCTTGCCAAGAATTTCAACCTCCAGCCCCTCCATCAGGGCCGCATCTGTGTCGTCTATGTGATCATAACCCAACAGATGCAATATCCCATGCACCAGTAAATGTGTCACATGCGCGGGGAATTGCTTGCCCTGCGCGTCGGCTTCGCGCTGACAGGTGTCATAGGCGATGGCAATATCGCCCAGCTCCGGATCCGTGGGCGGAAGCGGTGCTTCGCCCGGTTGCGCGGCGGCGCGATCCTCGGACGGCCATGACAGCACGTTGGTCGCCACCGGCTTGTCGCGGAAATCGCCGTTCAGCACCGCAATCCGCGCGTCATCGCAGGCCAGCAGGCTGATCTCATACAAATCGCCATCCGGGGGCGTCAGGGCCAGGTGATCCGTGACGGCCTGCGCGGCCTGATCCGCCAGAACCTCAAGCCCCACGGCATCCCAGCGATCATCTTCGACGATCACGTCCACGATCATGTCACGGGTCACGTCGGTCGCGCTCTGCCTTTTTTGCCATCGCCTTTTGTGCCGCATCGTCATAGGCCTCGATGATCCTGGCAACCAGCGGGTGGCGCACAACGTCTTTCGAGGTGAAATAGTTGAAGGCAATCTGGTCGATGCCCTTCAACAAGTTCTCGGCATCGCGCAAGCCGCTGTCCACACCGCGCGGCAGGTCAATCTGCGTGCGGTCGCCGGTGATGACCATGCGCGATCCTTCACCCAGCCGGGTCAGGAACATCTTCATCTGCATGGTCGTGGCATTCTGCGCCTCGTCCAGCACGACAAAGGCGTTGGCCAGCGTGCGTCCACGCATGAAGGCCAGCGGCGCAATCTCGATCCGTTTTTCTTCGATCAGCTTGGCCACCTGCTTGCCGGGCAGAAAATCATTCAACGCGTCATAAAGCGGCTGCATGTAGGGATCGACCTTGTCCTTCATGTCGCCGGGCAGATAGCCCAGCTTCTCGCCCGCCTCGACGGCCGGACGGCTAAGGATCAGGCGATCGACATGACCGCCCAGAAACATGTTCACGCCCACCGCCACAGCCAGATAGGTCTTGCCGGTGCCTGCCGGACCGATCCCGAAGGCCAGTTCGTTCTGGAACAGATTCTGAACATAGGCTTTCTGCGCCTCGGTGCGTGGCTCGACGGTTTTCTTGCGGGTCTTGATCTCGACCGCGCCGCCCTTGAACATCTCCATCTGGTCGCCGTCGCGGGTGCCGGTGCCCTCGTCCGAGCCACCCATGCGAATCTCGGCGTCGATGTCGCCCGACTCGATCCCCTTGCCGCTTTCCAGGCGCTGATACAGGGCCTGCAAGACCTCGACCGCCTTGGTGCGCGCGCTGGCCTCGCCGAACACGGCAAGCTGATTGCCGCGCCGCACGATCTGCACGCCCAGATGGCTTTCGATATGGGTCAGGTTTCGGTCAAACTCACCGCACAAATCTATCAACAGGCGGTTGTCGGGAAATTCAAGCAGCGCTTCTTCGGCGGTCGAGGCGTCGGGCGCCGCGCTCAGGTTTTCAAATCCCAATAGGGGTCTCCTGGTCTGATCCTACAAGATGATGGTGCCAAGTGCAGAAGGCGGGCGCAAGCCCCCTTCGGAAATCTTCACGAATTCGACATAATTCAGGCGCGTGGCCCTATCCCACCAGTTCACCGGCCAGAGAGTTCGGCGCACTGTCCACAATGCGCACACGACGCAGATCGCCCACCTGCCCGTCCGGGGCGAAAACATGCACCGCGTGCAGGTGATCGGATTTGCCGACCATCTGACCATCCAGCCGCCCTTTCTTTTCAAACAACACGCCGACTTCTTGGCCGACCATGCTGTGCTGAATGGCACGCTGCTGTTCGGTGATCAGGGCTTGCAGGCGGTGCAGACGGTCTGTCGCGACCGCATCATCCACCAGGGCGCGTTCCGCCGCCGGGGTGCCGGGGCGGGTTGAATACTTGAAGCTATAGGCTTGCCCATAGTTCACTTCGCGGATCAGGGCCATCGTATCCTCGAAATCCTGATCGTCTTCTTCCGGGAAGCCGACGATGAAATCGCCTGACAACAGGATGTCCGGCCGCGCGGCACGGATACGTTCGATCAGCCGCAGATAGCTGTCGGCGGTGTGGCTGCGGTTCATCCGCTTCAGAATCTTGTCGGACCCCGACTGCACCGGAAGGTGCAGATAGGGCATCAGCTTCGCACAGGTGCCATGCGCCTCGATCAGATCGTCACTCATGTCATTGGGATGCGAGGTGGTGAAGCGGATGCGTTCCAGCCCGTCAACGTCATTCAGCGCCCAGATGAGCTTGGCAAGTGACCAATCGCCCCCCTCGCCCGCACCGTGATAGGCGTTGACGTTCTGACCCAGCAGGGTGATTTCACGCACCCCGCGCTCCACAAGGTCACGCGCTTCGCGCAGGATTCGGTCAACCGGGCGACTGACTTCGGCCCCGCGGGTATAGGGCACCACGCAGAAAGCACAGAACTTGTCGCACCCTTCCTGAACCGTCAGGAACGCCGACGGGTTGCGTGCGGCTTTCTTCGCGCCATGCCGCACCGGCAGGTGTTCGAACTTGTCTTCTTCCGGGAAATCAGTGTCCAGCGCCTTTTCGCCCTTCGCCACCTGCTCCATCATCTGTGGCAGACGGTGATAGGTCTGCGGGCCGACCACCAGATCGACCAGCGGCTGGCGACGCATGATCTCTTCGCCCTCGGCCTGTGCCACACAGCCCGCAACACCGATTTTCAAATCCGGCTTGTCAGCCTTCAGACCCTTGAAGCGGCCAAGTTCGGAATACACCTTCTCGGCCGCTTTTTCGCGAATGTGGCAGGTGTTCAGAAGGATCATGTCCGCATCGTCGGGCGTATCGGTCTGCACGTACCCGTCCGCGCCCAGCGCTTCGGCCATGCGTTCGCTGTCATAGACATTCATTTGGCAGCCATAGGTGCGAATGAAGAGTTTTTTCGGGTCGGACATGACGCGCATTTCCTGCTGGATAAGGCTGTGGATCAGGTCCCGTGTCCTATAGCAAAGCGGATCACGCCGCAACGCTTGCAAAAGGCTTTGATTTCATAGCATTTTGGCCCAAACGCCGCAGAATCCTGCGGCAGCGAAGGGCACGCGATGCGGTATGACGGCCTGACAGATTTCCTGAACACCGGCGCCAGGACGCTGGCCAATGGACCTGTCGGCATGATCTTCGTCGAAGACCTGGTCGAGGTTGAAAGCACCATCACCCACCACCAGAAGGCCGGGTTTGCCGAACTTCTGCTGTTTGCCCCCGACGCGCTGACCCTGCCCGGGGATATGGAACACGCGATCCACCGCATCCCCTATGCCATCGCCCGCGAAGGCGCGCTGGAACACGCCGTCAACAAGGTCATCGACGCAACCCCGGGTCGCTGGTTGTATTACTGTTTCAATGCCGAATACCTGTTTCATCCGTTCTGCGAAACCCGGTCGGTCGGTGAACTGCTGGCCTTCCATACCGAGGAACGCCGCGATGCGGTTCTGACCTATGTCGTGGACCTGTATGCCGACGATCTGGGACAATACCCCAACGCCGTGGCGCTGGATCATGCCTTCCTGGACAAATCCGGCTATTACGCGCTGGGGCGCCCGGACGAAGACGGCAACCCGCGCGAGCGGCAGCTGGATTTCTTCGGCGGCTTGCGCTGGCGGTTCGAGGAACACATCCCCCCTGCCCGGCGCAAGATCGACCGAATCTCGCTCTTCCGGGCAAAGAAAGGTCTGAAGCTGCGCGCCGACCACACGTTCAGCGATGAAGAATACAACACCTATGCCTGCCCGTGGCACAACAACATCACCGTGGCGATTGCCAGCTTTCGAACCGCCAAGGCATTGAAATCCAACGCGGGTTCGACCTTCGACATTCCGACCTTCAAGTGGCACAACTCGACCGCGTTCAATTGGTCGTCACAGCAGCTCTTGGACCTCGGATTGATGGAGCCGGGACAGTGGTTCTGACCGCCTGCCGGACCGTCCCTTTACATTCTGCCTTGAACCGTTAGGGTCGGGCCATCACACGAGCACCCGCGCAGAACGCGGCCTCGTCCATCAATCCCCTTACATCACGAGGCATTCATGACCGAAGTCACATCCGGCGCCACCGTGCGCATTCATTACACAGGCACCCTGGAAGACGGCACCGTCTTCGACAGCTCGGAAGGCCGCGAGCCATTGGAATTCACCGTCGGGTCCGGCATGATCATTCCCGGTCTGGACAAAGCCCTGCCGGGCATGGCCGTTGGCGAAAAGAAGAAAGTCACCATCGCCCCCGAAGAGGCCTATGGCCCACGTCAGGACGAGGCACTTCTGGAAGTGCCGCGCGGCGATATCCCGGCAGAAATTCCGCTGGAGGTCGGCCTGCAACTTCAGATGACCGGACAGCAGGGCCAGCCGGTTCCCGTCACCGTGACCGAACTGACCGAGGAAAGCGTGACACTGGACGCCAATCACGCGCTGGCCGGCAAGACGCTGATCTTCGATTTCGAAGTCGTCAGTGTCGCGTAAGGCCCGATGAAAAACCAGAACGCGCGCCCTGCGCGCGTTCGAGGGGCTTTGCCCCTCACCCCAGGATATTTTCAGCCAGAAGAAACAGCGGGCGGTGCTATTTGCGGCGCAGCCGGATCACCACGTCGACTTTCGCAATCTCGGTTCCCTTGGGGGCATCCGGAAGTTTTGCGATCTTCAGGTCTTCATCCGGTGCATCCATCAGTTCTTCTGTATCCTCCCAGAAGAAATGCGGGTGGTTCGAGACATTCGTATCGAAATAGCTGCGCGCGCCGTTCACGGTGATTTCGCGCAGAAGCCCGGCTTCCGAGAACACCCGGAGCGTGTTGTACACGGTCGCCAAAGACACCCGTTCGTCACTGTCGCGCGACGCCTCGTACAGGCTTTCCGCGGTGACATGACGATGCTGACCGTCGCCGATCAGAAGATGCGCCAGCGCAAGCCGTTGGCGCGTCGGTCGCAGACCTGCGCTTGCCAGCCATGTTGCTTCTGTCGTGTCGCCGGTTTGGTCCATTGGTTCGTCGTCTTGCTCGCTGTGATCGAAAGTCCATACCGAATATAGGGACGAAAGCACCAAAGTGCCAATTATTTCTGATGTTATGTATGTCAGGGCAGTGTGTCCGCCTTGCCGCGCCCCGCAGGCCCCCGACATCTGCCCGCCCTTGCGTCCGGCTTGGGCCGGGTGATAGAGGGTGAAGGGAAGGAATATACAAGAATTGGGGCGGAGGGAATGGCGGATTATCCGACGAGTTTCGACAAGGACGATCTTTTGAAATGCGCGCGGGGCGAGTTGTTCGGCCCCGGTAACGCACAGCTTCCGGCCCCGCCCATGCTGATGATGGATCGCATCACCGATATTTCCGGGGATGGCGGCATCCACGGCAAGGGCCATGTCATCGCCGAGTTCGACATCACGCCGGACCTGTGGTTCTTCGACTGCCACTTTCCCGGCAACCCGATCATGCCCGGCTGTCTTGGGCTGGACGGTCTGTGGCAACTGACAGGGTTCAACCTGGGCTGGCGCGGCTGGCTGGGGCGCGGCTATGCGCTGGGGGTCGGCGAGGTCAAGCTGACCGGCATGGTGCGCCCGGATCGCAAGATGCTGACCTACAAGATCGACTTCACCAAGGCCATCCAGACCCGCCGGTTGACCATGGGGGTTGCCGACGGGATTGTGGAAGCGGACGGAGAAGTGATCTATCAGGTCAAGGACATGAAAGTCGCCCTGTCGGAAAGCTGACGGGACAACAGGATTTCCGGTGTCGGGACTGCCCGTCACCGACACGCGAAGGAGTGCGCATATGCGTCGTGTCGTCGTTACCGGTCTGGGCATCGTCTCGGCCATCGGGAACAACAAGGACGAGGTTCTGGCCTCGCTCAGGGCTGGCAAATCCGGCATCACCGCCAACCAGGACATGATCGACCACGGGTTTCGCAGCCAGGTTGCGGGGATGCCCGATATCGACATCACAGCGCATGTGGACAAGCGCACGCTGCGCTTCATGGGGCCGGGCGCGGCTTATGCCCATATCGCGATGACCCAGGCCATCGAGGACGCCGGCCTTGGCGAGGATGACATCGTGAACCCGCGCACGGGGCTGGTGGCCGGATCGGGCGGCCCATCGACCAGCGCGATGTTCACCGCGCACCAGACCGCGCTGAAGACCGGATCGACCAAGCGGATCGGGCCGTTTGCGGTGCCGAAATGTATGGGGTCGACGATCTCCGCGAACCTTGCCACCGCGTTCCAGATCAAGGGTATCAACTATTCGATCACGTCGGCCTGTTCGACCAGCCTGCATTGCATCGGAAACGCGGCCGAGCAGATCATGATGGGCAAGCAGGACGTGATGTTCGCCGGCGGCGGCGAAGAACTGGACTGGACGCTGTCCTGCCTGTTCGACGCGATGGGCGCGATGTCGTCGAAATACAATGACACCCCCGACAAGGCTTCGCGGGCCTTCGACGCAGACCGCGACGGTTTCGTCATCGGCGGTGGCGGGGCGATCCTGGTTCTTGAAGAGCTTGAGCACGCCAGGGCGCGCGGCGCAAAGATCTATGCCGAGGTCACGGGCTATGCAGCCACTTCGGACGGCCACGACATGGTGGCCCCGTCCGGCGAGGGCGGTGAGCGCGCCATGCGGCTGGCCCTGCAAACCCTGCCCGACGATCGAAAAGTGGGATACATCAACGCGCATGGCACCTCGACCCCCGTTGGGGATGTCGGAGAAGTGGAAGCCGTGCGCCGGGTCTTTGGCGAAGGCTCGACGCCGCTTATCAGTTCGACCAAGTCGATGACCGGACACAGCCAGGGCGCCACGGGCGCGCAGGAAGCGGTCTATTGTCTTCTGATGCTGGAAAACGACTTTATCGCGCCGTCGATCAACGTGGAAAACCTGGACCCTGCCATCAATGAAGGCGAGATTGCCACCTCGTTGATTGAGAATGCGGGGCTGGACACGGTGATGACCAACAGTTTCGGGTTCGGCGGGACCAACGGCTCGATGCTTCTGAGCAAATACCGCGACTGATAAGTGAAACAAAATCGAGGAACTGACATGGCAGGGCTGATGCAAGGGAAACGTGGCCTCATCATGGGGGTTGCCAATAACCGTTCAATCGCGTGGGGCATTGCGCAGGCGATGGCCAACGAGGGCGCGGAACTGGCGTTTTCCTATCAGGGCGAGGCATTCGGGCAGCGGGTTCAGCCGCTGGCGGCATCGGTCGGGTCCGATCTGCTGGTCGATATGGACGTGACCAATGACGAGGCGCTGGACAAGGGCTTTGACGCGCTGTGGTCCAGCTGGGACAGCATCGACTTTCTGGTGCACGCCATCGCCTATTCCGACAAGAACGAGCTGACGGGCCGTTTCGTCGACACCAGCCGCGCGAACTTCAAGAACTCGATGGACATCAGTTGTTATTCCCTGATCGAGGTTGCGCGCCGTGCCGCGCCGAAGATGACCGAGGGCGGCACCATCCTGACCCTGACCTATGGCGGGTCGAACCGGGTGACGCCGTTCTATAACGTCATGGGCGTGGCCAAGGCGGCGCTTGAGGCTTCGGTGCGCTATCTGGCCAATGATCTTGGCCCCGACGGCATCCGCGTCAACGCCATATCACCCGGCCCGATGAAAACGCTGGCCGGTGCGGCCATCGGCGGCGCGCGCAAGACCTTCCGCCATACAGAAGCCAATTCACCCCTGCGCCAGAATGCAACGCTGGAAAGCATCGGCGGCACGGCGGTCTATCTGGCCTCGGAATACGGGGCCTGCACAACCGGCGAGATCATCACCGTCGATTGCGGCTTTCACGTACTTGGGATGCCGCAGCCGGAAAACCTCTGACCAAACGTAGGTTTTATCGCCAATTCGAAACACCCGTCCTATGTGGCGGGTGTTTCGATTCCGCACTCCGGCCTTCTGCTTGCACCCCTTCCCCAACCGGTGCTTACTGGCGCAAACGGGTTGCGACGGGGAGCGGACATGGAAAATTTTGTGGCACGGGATGGCCTGACGCTGGCCTATCGGGACGAGGGCGCAGGCCTACCGGTGCTGGCCCTGTCCGGGCTGACCCGCAACTCGGACGATTTCAACTTCGTGG
Organism: Alphaproteobacteria bacterium; assembly: GCA_030424645.1. Lineage (GTDB taxonomy): Bacteria > Pseudomonadota > Alphaproteobacteria > Rhodobacterales > Rhodobacteraceae > Aliiroseovarius. The sequence continues at coordinate 236 of JAUHWP010000028.1, read as the reverse complement.
CCCCGCACCTGTCGCAGGTGCGCCTGATCCGCATGGATTATCGCGGGCGCGGCGCGTCGGACTGGGGACCATATCAGACCTATACGGTCCCGCAGGAGGCCGACGATGCACTGATGCTGCTGGACCATCTGGGAATCGAGCGCGCCGCGATCCTTGGCACCTCGCGCGGGGGGCTGATCGCGATGGGAATTGCCATGGCCGCGAAGGACCGCCTGTTGGGGGCGTGCCTGAACGAC
>JAUHWP010000160.1 GCA_030424645.1 Alphaproteobacteria bacterium | reverse complement strand
GGGGCGCGATACCAGGTCAAAGGGCAGGAATTCCAGCGGGCGATTGCCGCAACCCTGATACGCGATCTGGGCGCGTCCACGCCGCAATCGGTGTTCAAGCCGGTGTCGCGGGCGGCAGTGGACACCATCCGACGGTATCGCGATGCGGCGGGTGTCGACACCACCGACAACGCTGCCCTGGCCGACTGGCACGAGGCAACGCGTGGCAGGTGAGGTGATTCTGAACCTTGTCGCCGAACACGGGCCATGGGTCTTGCTGGTGTTCTATCTGCTCTATCGCGATTTGCAGAAGGATCAGGCGACGCGGGCGGTACTCGACAAGAACTCCTCGATCCTGATCGAGATCACGACGATCATCCGCGAACGATTGCCCGCTGGCGGGGGGCGGGGTCGATGAGCGTGGTGTTCTGGTGGCTCAGGCACCGGGGTTGGGCAATTCTGGTCGGAACACGGTTCTGGAAATCAATTGAACAAAACGAACATGCAGCCGCGGAACTGGACGCGGTGGTGCGAGAGGTCTTGCATAAATGAAACAGGCATTCGGTTTAATGATGTTCCTTGCAGTGTTGTTGCAAGCCGGGTATCTGGCGGCGGGATATGACGCGATGTATCAGATCGGATATGGCGCGATCACCTTGATGGGGCTGATGATATCGCTGACCTTTCTGTGGCTTTACGTGCAGCGTGCGACACCTTTGGCGCTGGGCATGGCCTATAGCTGGTCAGGGGCAAGCCTTGTGCTGGGCTGGTGGTGGATCTTCGCCTTGGCGGGTGAGCCGGCGATCATGTCGCACAACGCGGCGCATTTCGTGCCGCTGGCCCTGTATCTGTCTGGCGCGCTTCTGCATTTCAGCGTCATCCACCGGTCGTTCGGGTGTCATGGCACGACATTCCTGTGGCCGGTCCTTGCCGCTGTCGTGGTGTCGACAGCCATTTATCTGGCCGTATGACGACCACAAAGCCGTGACCTGACGCCGCAGAGGGCTAGGCCCCACCCGCGACTCCGTTTATGGTCACGACGATGAATACGGAATGGTCGCGAACATGATTACAGAACTCGGACATTTTGCGCTGATCCTGGCGCTGGGCGTGGCGGTCGTGCAGATGATCGTGCCACTTGTTGGGGCGCATAAGGGCTGGCGGGGCTGGATGGACGTTGCAGTGCCTGCGGCGACGATCCAGTTTCTGCTGGTTTTCGCCTCCTTCCTCGCGCTGACCTATGCGTTTGTGACCTCGGACTTCTCGGTCCAGTTGGTTACGCTGAACTCGCATTCGGCGAAACCGATGCTCTACAAGGTGTCGGGCGTATGGGGCAACCACGAAGGCTCGATGCTGTTGTGGGTGCTGATCGTATCGCTGTTCGGCGCGATGGCCGCATGGTATGGCGGCAATCTGCCGCAACGGCTGAAAGCCCGCGTGCTGGCGGTGCAAAGCTCGATCGCGGTGGCGTTTCTGGGTTTTGTCCTGTTCACCTCGAACCCGTTTATCCGCATCGCGCAGCCGCCGTTTGACGGGCGCGACCTGAACCCGCTTCTGCAAGACCCGGGTTTGGCCTTCCACCCGCCCTTCCTGTATCTGGGCTATGTGGGGCTTTCGATGGCGTTTTCGTTCGCCGTGGCCGCCCTGATCGAAGGCCGGATTGACGCGGCCTGGGGCCGCTGGGTGCGCCCCTGGACGCTGGCAGCCTGGATATTCCTGACCATCGGGATCGCGCTGGGAAGCTGGTGGGCCTATTACGAGCTGGGCTGGGGCGGCTTCTGGTTCTGGGATCCGGTCGAAAACGCATCCTTCATGCCATGGCTATTCGCTGCCGCGCTTCTGCATTCGGCCATCGTGGTTGAAAAGCGCGAGAGCCTGAAAAGCTGGACGATCCTTTTGGCAATCCTTGCCTTCGGCTTCTCGCTGATCGGCACGTTTATCGTGCGCTCGGGCGTCATCACCTCGGTGCACGCCTTCGCATCCGACCCGGAACGCGGGGTCTTCATCCTGATGATCCTTGCCGTCTTTACCGGTGGTGCGCTGACCCTGTTCGCCGCGCGGGCCAGCACGATGGAGGCGCGCGGCGTCTTCGGCTTCATCAGCCGGGAAAGCGCGCTGGTGCTTAACAACATCCTTCTGGCGGTGTCGTCCTTTGTTGTGTTCGTCGGCACGATCTGGCCGCTGATCGGTGAAATCTTCGGCCGCAAGGTCTCGGTCGGGGCGCCGTTTTTCGAGGCCGCCTTTACCCCCTTCATGGTGGTGCTGGCGTTGATCCTGCCGGTGGGCGCAATGCTGCCATGGAAACGCGCCAAGCTGGGCCGCGTGGTCAAATCCCTTGTGCCGGCCTTCGTGCTTGCGGTGGCTGTTGGTGCGCTGGTCTGGGCGATGCAGACCGGCAAGACGGCGCTTGGACCGATCGGCATGTTTCTTGGGACATGGCTGGTCGCCGGGGCGCTGGTGGACATCGCCAGCCGCACCGGGCGCGGTGCGATATCGAACCGGTTGTCGCGACTGACCCGTCTGCCCCGGTCGGATTGGGGCAAGCTGGCGGCTCATGCCGGGTTCGGGATCACCGTGATGGGCATATCCGGCCTGATGGCCTGGAGCGTCGAGGACATCCGCGTTGCCCAGGTCGGGCAAAGCTTCGAGGTCTCGGGCTATGAGGTGACGCTGGTCGAAGTCGCGCAGGAGCAGGGGCCGAACTATGTTTCGACCAAGGCCGAGATGCTTGTCACCCGTGACGGGCGCGAGGTCACGACACTTTACCCGGAAAAACGCGTCTATCCCGTGCAGGCGATGCCGACCACCGAGGCCGCGATTGCGAACGGGTTCTGGCGCGACATCTATCTTGTCATCGGTGATCCGCAGGATGGCGGCGGCTGGGCCGTGCGGACCTTCATCAAACCCTTCGCCAACTGGATCTGGGCCGGCACGATCATCATGGCGCTTGGCGGGCTTCTCAGCCTGACCGATCGTCGGTTCCGTGTCGCGGCAGGGGCGGCAAAGTCGCGTCTTCAGGGGGTGCCCGCGGAATGAGGAGATTTGTCCTTTCAATGCTCGTCGCATCTACGCTGACCGGCACCCCGGCCCTGGCGGTCAACCCGGACGAGGTGTTGTCGGATCCGGTGCTGGAACAGCGGGCGCGCGATATCTCGGCCGACCTCAGATGTGTCGTCTGCCGGGGCGAGAATATCGACGAAAGCAATGCCTCGATCGCCCGCGACTTGCGGCTTCTGGTGCGCGAACGCCTTGTGGAAGGCGACAGCAACCAACAGGTGGTGGATTTCGTTGTCGAACGCTATGGCGAATACGTTCTGATGAAGCCGAACACGACAGGGGCCAATGTCATCCTGTGGGCGGCTGGCCCTGCCTTGTTTCTGGTCGCTTTGATCGCCGGTGGGCTGTATCTGCGTCGTCGTTCACAGGCCAGGGAAAGCGCCGTGGCCTTGTCGACCGATGAAGAAGAACGTCTGAAGGAACTTCTGAAAGACCGGTAATCCAGATCAGTTGTGCCGTTTGGTGTCGCGGCTTGTCGGGTTTTTCCCAATGTGACGGTGCGTCCGCCTTTACCTGACCATCTGGTCGGGTATTCTGCCTGAAATATGCGGGAGGACCGAATGAACTACGAAACGATCACGCTTGAGATCACCGATGGGTTGGCAGTGCTGACCCTGAACCGCGCCGATGTGATGAATGCGCTGAACACGCAGATGCGGGCGGAAATCACTCATGCGGTCAAAGACGCAGGGCAGAACGCGCGCGCTTTGGTTATCACCGGGGCGGGGCGGGCATTTTGCTCGGGTCAGGATCTGGGCGATCGGGCGAACGCTGCCCATGTCGATCTGGAACGCACCTTGCGCGATGAATACGAACCACTGTTGGACGCGATTTATAATTGCCCGGTCCCGACCATCTCGGCGGTGAACGGGGCAGCGGCCGGGGCCGGGGCGAATATTGCTTTGGCTGCGGATGTGGTCATTGCCACCGAAAGCGCGTTTTTCATGCAGGCGTTCTCTCGTATCGGTCTTATCCCTGATGCCGGCGGTACCTATTGGATGCCGCGCCAGATGGGCTTTGCCAAGGCGATGGGCGCGGCTCTGTTTGCTGAAAAGATGCCCGCCCGCGAGGCCGCCGAGCAGGGTCTGATCTGGGAATGCGTGGCAGATGGCGATTTTGCCGACACTTGGCGCAAGCGTGGAGAGCAATTGGCAAAAGGGCCAACACTGTCCTATCGCAACATCAAGAAGGCCTTGCGCGCGTCGATGAGCAATACGCTGGACGAGCAACTGGCGCTTGAGGCGAAATTGCAGGGCGAATGCGGCAACTCGCGCGATTTCAAGGAAGGCGTGCTGGCCTTTCTTGAGAAACGCAGCCCCAGCTACGAGGGGCGTTAACCCGATACGCCAGTCTGCGCCCCAAAGGCGGGGCGCGGTCGTCATTCGTGGGTCTTGTCGGCAATCTGGTTGGCGAAGTCGTGGTTGGTGTCACGATGGATCGCCTCGTCCGCGCGGATCACAAGCACCACTTCGCGCAGGCGCGCATCTTCGGGCAGGTTCCAGTACTCCAGCGCGACCTCGGGCGCCGGCACGTTTTCCACATTGCCAGCGTCGATCTGCTCCAGGTATTGGGTATAGCTGATCACGGCTTCCTCTTCCAGGTATCCCACCACGCGATGCGCGACCCGTGGCGCGAAGAGGTAGAGGAAGAAATAGAAATTATAGAACACGGCCTGTGTCATCATGACGACAAACCGCTCAAAGCGCGTCGGTTTGGCGATCTCGATGAAGGTCATCAGGTGCATTCGCTCGTTCTCAGCCTCGTCCAGAAGCTCGCGAATCCATCCCTGATCGTCGCGGATGTGACGGATTGCTTTCAGGTGCTGCAAAAGCCCGCCCACCATGCCCGGAACGGCGGCAACGGTTTCCAGAACCACGGCGCGGTGGCCATATCGCCCTGCAAAGAACCTGTCGGCAAATACACGAAGAAACTTGACCAGACCCAGGGCGAACCGGTCACGAAAATCCTGCGGTTCATGATGGGTCTGTTGAAAATCGACCTTTGCTGTTTCAAGGTCCGAGGCCTGTTTCATGGCAATCCTTTCGCGTGGTTTCACCGCATGATCCTGTGTGGTGGTTGCACAGGGTGTTCATGAAACGCGCGTCAGGGCCGAAGGTTCCCACAAAGACAAGACGCCCCGCGAACGGGGCGTCTGTGTCAGGTCATCTTGTGGACGGCGGACCCGTAGGGCCGAGGGGCCTACGCGGGCCGTTCCTGAGATTAGCGGTCTGCCACGTCCACATAGTCGCGCATGGTTTCGCCCAGATACAGCTGGCGCGGACGACCGATTTTCTGACCCGGATCGCCCAGCATTTCCTTCCATTGCGAAATCCAGCCAACGGTGCGCGACAGCGCGAAGATCGGCGTGAACATCGAGGTCGGGAAGCCCATCGCCTCAAGAATGATTCCCGAATAGAAATCGACGTTGGGATACAGCTTCTTCTCGATGAAATAGGGGTCTTCCAGCGCGATCTTCTCAAGCTCTTTCGCGACCTTGAGGGTTTCGTTGTTGTGGATGCCAAGCAGGTCCAGAACCTCGTCGGCGCTTTCTTTCATGACCTTCGCACGCGGGTCGAAGTTCTTGTAGACCCGGTGACCGAAGCCCATCAGGCGGAAGGGATCGTCCTTGTCCTT
>JAUHWP010000159.1 GCA_030424645.1 Alphaproteobacteria bacterium | reverse complement strand
CTCGAACCGGAACTTCGAGGGGCGGCAGGGCTATAAGGGCCGCACCCATCTGGTGTCGCCTGCCATGGCAGCGGCTGCAGCGTTGACCGGTCATCTGACCGACGTGCGTGAGCTGATGTGATTCGCTGCGGGGCGCTTCGTCTGTAAAACGACAGTAAAACAAACGATTGTGCGCAACTGGGAAACAGTTGCGCACGTTTCACGTCCGCACCCGTCTGGTGCCACCACTTTGAATAGATAAAGCCATATTTTTGACGAATTCCTTTGAGCTTCCCGCCACTCAAAGCTAGAATCACAGGCATTCGATCGCCGTGCAGGGGTCACGGTGGGTATTTTGATCAGTTACGTGTTTGAAGGGGTAACTATGAACAAGTTGTTTGCTGCTGCGGTCATCGCAGCGGGTTTTGCGACCACATCCGACGCAGCCGTCCTGAAGCTGGACAGCTACACATCTTCCATCCAATCCGTTTCGGTAAACGCATCCCCGGTGAAGAACACGCCGGGAACTGTTGGTGCCACGGGCTTCAACCTGACCGACACCACAGGCGACATGGGCAGTTTCGTTGGCTGGTGCCTCGATATTGCGCATTATCTGATGAACAAGGGGGAAAGTCAGAACTACACCCCGACCAACGATCCGTTCTCGAACAGCTTTGGCCTGACCGACGTTGCCCGTGACCGCGTGCAATCGGTGTTCGATGCCAATTATTACCGGGTCGACGCCTCGAATGGCGATCAGGCCGCGGCTTTTCAGATGGCCCTGTGGGAAGCCGCGTATGAAGACGATAGCGCCGAGCTAAGCGTTTCGTCCGGCTTGTTCAAAGCCGACAGCACCGGCAGCACGGCACTGGCCAACCGCTATCTGTTCGCTGCTTCCAACTACGCGGGCGATGCGCTCTGGAATCTGTCGTTCCTTGAAGTTGATGGTGACGCGGATCGGGGACGCTACACCGGGCAGAACCTTGTCACTGTCTCGCCGGTTCCGGTGCCTGCCGCAGGGTTGCTTCTGGTGACAGGACTGTTCGGCATGGGCGCCATCACGCGCCGCCGTCGCAAAGCCTGAACAGCCTGCTTTTGAAAACAAACCCGGCGCTTTACAATAGCGCCGGGTTTTTCATGCGCGGCTGACTTGGATTCGCCGTCAAAACCTGCATAAAGCAAGGGATTGAATGACCCAGCCACGAACATTCCGGCGTGGCGGATGCAGAAAGGTGCGTGCTATGGAAAAGTTTCAAAAACTGCATGGGATCGCAGCGCCGATGCCGCTGGTGAATATCGACACCGACATGATTATCCCCAAAGTGTTCCTGAAGACCATCAAGCGGTCGGGCCTTGGCGTGAACCTGTTTGACGAGATGCGCTATGACCGCCAAGGCAACGAGATCCCGGATTTCGTCCTGAACAAACCGCAATACCGCGATGCCGAGATCCTGGTGGCGGGCGACAACTTCGGCTGCGGCTCGTCGCGCGAACATGCCCCCTGGGCGATTGCCGATTTTGGCATCAAATGCGTGATCTCGACCAGCTTTGCCGACATCTTCTTCAACAACTGCTTCAAGAACGGCATCCTGCCGATCGTTTTGCCGCAGGAACAGGTCGACATTCTGATGGCCGACGCCGAGAAAGGCGCCAATGCCCGGATGACCGTCGACCTCGAATCACAAGAGATCACGACCTCGGACGGTGTGGTGATTCCCTTCGAAGTTGACGCCTTCAAGAAGCATTGCCTGCTGAACGGGCTGGATGACATCGGGCTGACGATGGAAAAACAAGCATCAATTGAGTCTTTCGAGGCACAGGCTGCCACACAACGCCCCTGGGTCTAAGCACCTGAAAAACTGATTGAATCACGGGGTCGTCCACTTGGGCGGCCCCATTTTTACCTTAATTTGGTGCAAAGTCGCACCAGTTTCCCCTTAAATCGACCACATTTCCCAACGCATTTTAGGCACAACTTGAAGTGGGACTAATATAAGACACAGTATGTGTTGATAAGAAGCAGTGACCCGCTGGGTGAAGAAACGCTGACATGGATAAAGGGTGCGGCAGGTAACAGCACCCGTCCAGGTGGAAGGATAAGGTAGTGGTAAGCCGAATGATTGGCGCGATTGCGCGAGCATTCCTGATGGTGATCTTGATCGCAACGCCGTCCATACTTGTGCCGGGGGTCAGTCAGGAATCCGGTCAGATCGTGACCATCGTTGCGCTGTTCGCAGCCGCCCTGACCATCTTCGAATATGCCTCGACCTATCCCGGTCTCGTCGAATTCCGCGATGCGCCGCCGTTTAACCGCATCCGCTTCGCCGCCCTGTTCGCCACGGTGTTCTGCCTGTCGGTGATCGTGCGCGGCCAGACCGATCATTCCACCGCAACCCAGTTCATGACCTCGGTCGGGATGCTGATCGGGCAAGCCATTGATTTCCCCTATAGCCCGGTGCGCTTCGTGGTTTCGATGCTGCCGGACACCGCCAGCTTCAACGACATGGTGCTGCTGCGTGCCGCTGCTGGGATGAGCTATCTGATCTCGCTTCTGTCGATGGCCGTGTTCCTGATGGCGCTGCGCTTTACCGAATGGCCTGCGAAATCGACCGGTGCGTTCAACGTCTGGGTCAACCTGCCCACCTTCGACCCCACAACCGGGGGCGATGTGGTCCGCCGCCTTGTGCGCGACGCGCGGTTCAACATTGCGCTTGGGTTCCTGTTGCCCTTCGCCACGCCCATCATCATCTCTGCCGCCGTGTCGCTGTTTGGCTCGGTGTCCGTCGAAAACCATCAAACCATGATCTGGACGGTTGCCGCATGGGCCTTTCTTCCCGCCAGCCTTTTCATGCGCGGCATCGCGATGCTGCGTGTCGCCCTGATGATCAGCAGCGAACGCAAGCGCAACAAACGTCAGGCTGCAAAGGGCGAACTGGCCCCGGCCTGATGCGCCACGGGCGCAAGCCCTCTTTTCCGGCAAACTGGATCACAGCTTTGGCGTTGGCCGTTATGGCCTGCGCCATTGCCCCAGCCGCGCAGGCGATGGACCTGCGGGTCGCCACCTTCAACACCGAACTGGATCGCAAGGGCCCCGGCCTGCTTTTGCGCGACATCCTGGCGGGCCGGGACGAACAGATCGCCGCCGTCCTGACTGTCATCGCGACCGCAAAACCGGATGTGCTGGCCCTGCAAGGCTTTGACCACGATCTGGAACACCACGCCCTGCGCGCATTTCAACAGGCGCTGGCCGATCGGGGCCACCCGATGCCCCATGCCTTCGCAGCGCCGCCCAACGCGGGGTTGGCCACCGGGCGCGACATGGATGGCAACGGCCGCTCCGGCGAAGCGCGCGACGCCCAGGGCTATGGCCGCTTCACCGGGCAAGGCGGCATGGCCGTCCTGTCCCGCTTCCCGCTGGGGAAGGTGCGCGATTTCACGGGCTTTCTGTGGAAAGACCTGCCGAACGCCATTCCCCCAACCCGAAACGGCACCCCCTTCCCCACCCCGGACGCCTTCGCCGTTCAAAGACTGAGCAGCGTCGCCCACTGGGATGTGCCGGTGCGGTTGCCCGACGGAACCGACCTGCACCTGCTGACCTTCCATGCCACCACGCCGGTGTTCGATGGCGACGAAGATCGCAACGGGCGGCGCAACCACGACGAAATCGCGTTCTGGCAGCGGTATCTGGACGGCGCGCTTCCGTTCCCGCCCCCCGAAGGGCCGGTGGTCCTTGCAGGCGATGCCAATCTGGACCCGGCAGGCGGTGAAGGCCGTCGCGCGGCAATACAAGGATTGCTCGCCGACCCCCGGCTGCAAGACCCCTTGCCGCGCCGAACGGGTGATCCGACGACGGACACGGTCGATTGGCCCGACCCGGTTCCGGGGAACCTGCGCGTCAGCTATGTGCTGCCGTCGCATGACCTGGCCGTGACGGGGGCAGGGGTGTTCTGGCCAAATGAAGGCGAACCGATGTGGGGCGTCGTGAACACCGCCTCGCGTCACCGGCTTGTCTGGGTCGATCTGCGCTTCTGAAGCGTGTCGGGATCACGCGTGATCCGGCTTGATCCCGACACGCTTTAACCCTCATTTCTTGACGGCTCGCCCCTGACAGGCTAGGCCGATCCGCGATGTATTTCACAGCAAGGACAGACCGATGACCAACCCCTCCCTCCTTATCCTGCCCGGTGACGGCATTGGCCCCGAAGTCATGGCCGAAGTGCGCAAGATCATCGACTGGATCGGCGACAAGCGTGGCGTGACGTTCGAGGTAAGCGAGGATCTTGTGGGCGGGGCTGCCTATGACAAGCACGGCGTGCCGCTGGCCGATGAAACCATGGCAAAGGCGCAAGAGGTTGACGCCGTGCTCTTGGGCGCTGTCGGCGGCCCCAAATACGACGATCTGGATTTCTCGGTGAAGCCCGAGCGCGGCCTGCTGCGTCTGCGCAAGGAAATGGACCTGTATTCCAACCTGCGCCCGGCACAGTGCTTCGACGCGCTGGCCGATTTCTCGTCACTGAAGAAGGACATCGTTTCTGGCCTTGATATCATGATCGTGCGCGAACTGACCTCGGGCGTCTATTTCGGCGAGCCGCGCGGCATCTTCGAGGAAGGCAACGAGCGTGTGGGCATCAACACGCAGCGCTACACCGAAAGCGAGATCGAACGCGGGGCGCGGTCGGCCTTTGAACTGGCAATGAAACGCAACAAGCGCCTGTGCTCGATGGAAAAGGCCAACGTGATGGAATCGGGTATCCTGTGGCGCGAGGTCGTGACCCGTGTGGGGAAAGAATACCCCGAGGTCGAGCTGTCGCACATGTATGCCGACAATGGCGCGATGCAGCTGGTGCGCGCGCCCAAGCAGTTCGACGTGATCTATACCGACAACCTGTTTGGCGACATCCTGTCGGATTGTGCGGCCATGCTGACCGGATCGCTGGGCATGTTGCCGTCGGCCTCGCTCGGGGCTCCGATGGCCAATGGCCGTCCGAAAGCACTTTACGAGCCCGTCCACGGCTCGGCCCCGGACATTGCCGGCGAAGGCAAAGCCAACCCCTGCGCCTGCATCCTCAGCTTCGCCATGGCACTGCGCTACAGCTTCGATATGGGCGACGAGGCCGACCGGCTGGAAGCGGCGGTCGAGAAGGTGCTGGCCGACGGCGTGCGCACCGGCGACCTGCTGAATGAAGAAGGGGTGAAACCTGTCTCGACCTCGGAAATGGGGGATGCGGTGATCGCGGCGTTGGACGCCAGCCTCTGAACTGACACGACATCGCAACGGGCGGCCCGGCTTCTGCGCGGGCCGCTTTTCATTTAGGCCCCGCCTTCCCATATCCCCTGTATGCCAGAACTGATCTTACACAACCAACTGCCACGCGGACACGAAGCAGAAGCTGCCGCGCTTTATTGGGAAGCCTTTGGTGGCAAACTTGGGAAACTGCTTGGGCCAGATGACAAAGGGCGCCAGTTCTTTGCAAAGACGGTCAATCCAGATGCGGTGATCGCCGCCATCGACAAAACCGGTCGGCTGTTGGGCATCGCGGCACACAAAGCCGGGACCAATGGGTTCTCGACCGCGACAACAGCCGACCTGTTTCGGCATTATGGTCTGGGCGCGCTTTGGCGGCTCATCCCACTTGCGATGCTGGAACGGGACGCGCCGAAGGGGACATTGCAGATGGACGGGATCTGCGTGGCTGAACCCGCTCGTGG
>JAUHWP010000158.1 GCA_030424645.1 Alphaproteobacteria bacterium | reverse complement strand
TCAACTTCGCCGTGATAACGCTCTGGGAACGCTCTATAATATCGTTGGTTTCCAGACCAAGATGAAATACGGCGCGCAGACCGATGTGTTCAAGATGATCCCCGGTTTGGAAAACGCGTCCTTCGCGCGGCTGGGCGGGATCCATCGCAACACCTTCATGAATTCGCCCACGTTGCTCGACAGCCAGATGCGCCTGAAATCGCGCCCCAACATCCGGTTTGCAGGCCAGGTCACGGGGGTCGAAGGCTATGTGGAAAGCGCGGCCATGGGCTTGCTTGCCGGGCGCCTGGCGGCGGCCGAAATTCTGGGCACAACCCTTCCCGAGGTGCCGCAGGACACGGCCATGGGCGCCCTGATCCACCACATCACCGGCGGGGCCGAGGCGAAGAGCTTCCAGCCGATGAACGTGAATTTCGGCCTGTTCCGCCCCGTGGATGGGTTGAAAGGCGGGCGCCGCGGGCGCAAGGACCGCTACAAGGCCTATACCGACCGCGCCAAGACCGACTGGACCGGGTGGCTTGCGCATTTCGGATAAGGGGCGCACCGCAGATGTCTGACTTCACAACCCGTTTTGCCCCCAGCCCGACCGGCCCCCTGCATCTCGGCCACGCCTATTCCGCGCTGCTTGGGCATGACATGGCGCGCGCCGCGGGTGGCAGGTTCCTGTTGCGGATGGAAGACACCGACCTGCAACGCAGCAAACCCGAATGGGATGCTCTGATCCGCAAGGATCTGACATGGCTCGGCATCCGGTGGGATGGGCCGGTCCTGCGCCAATCCGTCCAGCTTTCCACCTATGACAGCTATCTTGCGCGGCTGGATGATCTCGGGCTGCTTTACCCCTGTTCCTGCAGCCGCGCCGACATTCGCGCCGCCCTCTCCGCCCCGCAAGAAGGCCAGCCGCACGAGGTCTATCCCGGTACCTGCAAATCGCGGCCGATGTCCGACCGTAAACCCGGCGATGCGCTACGCCTGCATCTGGATCGGGCGTTGACCCGGCTGGAAAGTAATCTCCCCCGGTTCACCGAAACAGGGGCAACCCATCGCGGCAGCCACGAAATCGACCCCGCACAGGCCCAGGCCGAAATCGGCGACGTGGTCCTGTCGCGCAAGGGCGAGGACATCGTGGCCTATTTCCTCGCCTCGGCCATCGACGATACCCGGCAAGACATCACCCATGTGATCCGGGGCGAAGACCTGTTCGACTTCACCGCGATCCAGGTGATCCTGCTGACCCTTCTGAACCTGCCGGTGCCGGTCTATCACCACCACGGCCTGATCCGCGATGAGAACGGGAAACGTCTGGCAAAACGCGACGATGCCCGCGCCATCTCGACCTATCGCGCCGAAGGCAAGACGCCTGCCGATATCCGCCGAATGGTTGGCCTCTGACACGCCCGGTTTTCTTCTGGCCGGAAATATCCTGCGGGGGTCCGGGGGTGCAAAACCCGCGGCGCGGCGCTCAGATCATGGGTGCCATGATCTCGACCTCATCCCCATCCTGCACGGACGTATAAAAGCAACTGCGCCGGTTGGTGTGACAGGCCGGGCCGGTCTGTGTCACCCGCACAAGCAGACAATCGCGATCACAGTCGACGCGGAACTCGACCAGGTTTTGCACATGGCCCGAGGTCTCGCCCTTGATCCAGAAGGCCTGACGCGACCGCGACCAATAGGTCACGCGCCGGGTGTCCAGCGTGCGCGCCACGGCCTCGGCATTCATCCAGGCCATCATCAGCACATCGCCGTTATCGGCATCCTGTGCAATCGCCGGGATCAGCCCCTTCTCGTCGTATTTCAAACTGGCTGGGTCGAAATTCATGGCCCGTCCTTTCCAATTGCCTGTCAGCGTCCTATGTAGACCGGGACAACCCGATGGGAAAGGCAGGACGCATGAGCGACAGCGATCTGATCAAGCTCTATTCAAAACAAATCCTTGCCCTGGCCGCGGCCATTCCCCATCTGGGCACGCTTGAGGCCGCCCAAAGCGAAGCCAAGGCCCGATCCCCGTTATGCGGGTCCACCGTGACGGTGGGCTTGACACTTGATGACGGTAAGGTCGCCGATTTTGCGCAAAACGTGAAAGCCTGCGCCCTGGGGCAGGCGTCGGCGGCCATTCTGGGCAAAAGCGTTATCGGCATGGATCGGGATGCTATTCAGAAAGGGCGGGATGAACTGCACGCGATGCTGACCCAGAACGGCCCGGTGCCCGCCAACCCGTTCGAGGGATACGAGGTGCTGCAACCCGCCCGCGAATTCAAGAACCGCCATGCCTCGATCCTTCTGCCCTTCGACGCCACGCTCAGCGCCATCGACGGGACCAGGGCGGCGTAAAAAAAAACCGCCGCGCTCCTGGCAGGGAGGCGGCGGCAGTTGCGGCTCGGGATTTCCGGGTCCGGTGAAGGAATGAGGCAAAACACCGGAACGTGGGACAGGCGACGGGCAGTGAACCGTCTGGACGCATCGAAATTGGGACATGATGCTGTGTCCGGACCCTGAGCTGGCAGAAACTGGGTTTGGGGTCAGATCACCCCCGGCAGATGCAGCGCACCAAACAGCACGACAAGCAGGGACATCCCCCCGATCGCATCCTGCCAGATGGTGGCGGATGACCGGGTCAATACGGCTTTTACGTCATGCAACATGGTGTATCTCCTGCTCTCTCGTCTGGTGGCATCTTTGGGTCGCCATCCGTTTTGTTGCTCTTTTGTTCGCATACTCTTAACACTCTTGTAAAGAACTTTTTAAGAACATTTGTGAACTTTTGAGAACAAAAACGCTAACCCACTGAAATCAAACGGATCGCTTCATCCTGTCGCATCAACCAGAGCAGAACACGGGCGGCATGGCCGCGCGGGCTGCTCAGGTCCGGGTCCTGTTGCAGCAACAGCCGCGCGTCTTTCTGCGCCACCGCCATCAGCCCGGCCTGATGTTCCAGGTCCCCGACCCAGAAGCGTGGCAGGCCCGATTGCGCGGTGCCCAGCACATCGCCCGCGCCGCGCATCTCAAGGTCGGCTTCCGAGATCACGAACCCGTCCTCGGTGTCACGCATCACCGCCAAACGCTCTTCGCCCCCTTCGGTCAGGGGCGGCTGATACATCAAAAGACAGGTCGACGCCGCCTGCCCCCGCCCGACCCGCCCGCGCAACTGGTGCAGTTGCGCCAGCCCGAAATGTTCGGCCCGTTCAATCACCATGATCGAGGCATTGGGCACATCCACCCCGACTTCGATCACCGTGGTCGCCACAAGCAGCTTGGTCTTGCCCGCGACGAAATCGGCCATCGCGGCATCTTTCTCGGCCGGTGGCATCTGGCCGTGCACCATCCCCACTAAGCCTTCACCCAAGGCGGCGCGTAGGTGTTTGAATCGTTCTTCGGCGGCGGTCAGGTCCATGACCTCGCTTTCGTCAACCAGCGGGCAGACCCAATAGGCCTGCGCCCCGTCGGCCATCGCGCGGCGCAGCCGTTCGACCACCTCGTCGATGCGCCCCGCTGACACCAGAACGGTCTTGATCGGTTTGCGCCCCGGCGGCTTTTCATCCAGCACCGAGACATCCATGTCGCCATATTGCGCCAGCGCAAGGCTACGCGGGATGGGCGTGGCGGTCATCACTAGAACGTCCGCCGCCTGCCCCTTCGCGCCCAACTCCATCCGTTGCGCCACGCCAAAGCGGTGTTGTTCATCGACGATGGCAAGCCGAAGATCATGAAACGTGACATCTTTCTGAAACACCGCATGGGTGCCGACAAGGATGTGAATATCGCCCCTGGCCAAAGCCTCCAGCTTGGCGCGCCGCTCGCCCCCCTTGTCGCGTCCGGTCAGGATTTCAACAACAACGCCGGCCGCCTCGGCCAAGGGCCGCAAACCTTCCAGATGCTGGCGGGCCAGAATCTCCGTCGGCGCCATCATCACGCCCTGCCCGCCCGCCTCGACCGCAATCAGCAGCGACAGGAGCGCCACCAGCGTCTTGCCCGACCCGACATCCCCCTGCAACAACCGGTTCATCCGCTTGCCCGAGGCCAGATCCGTGCTGATCTCCTCGACCGCGCGGGTCTGGGCGCTGGTCGGCGTGTAAGGCAGGGCTGCCAGCACCTTGGCCTGCAGCTCCCCCGTGCCCACGCTGACCCGCCCCTTACCGCGCCGCACCTTGGCGCGGGCCAGCGCCAGCGTCAGTTGATGGGCAAAAAACTCGTCATAGGCCAGCCGTCTGCGCGTCGGCGATTGCGGCGACAGGTCATCGGCCCCTTCGGGCGTATGGGCGGCCATCAGGGCTTTATGCCAGTCAGGCCAGTGTTCGCGCTTTTTCAACTCCGGGTCGATCCACTCCTTCAGGGTCGGAAGGCGGGTCAGAACCTCGCCCACACCCTTGGCGATCGTGCGCCCGGTCACACCCGCGGTCAGGCGATAGACCGGTTCGAAATCCGGGATGCTGGCCGCGTCTTTCGGCGTGACGATGTAATCGGGATGGACGATTTGCAGCTTGCCATCGAAACTTTCGATTTTGCCGGAGATCACGCGTTTTTCCCCTTCGGCAAGTTGCTTGCCCAACCAAGCCGCGTTGGCATGGAAAAACACCAGTTCGAACGCCGTCAGCGCGTCGCGCACCTCAACCCGATAAGGCGCCGATTTCGTGCGGCCCGGCCGATGCTGCACCACGTCGATTTCCACCGTGGCCATATCGCCCGGCTGCACCTCGGTGATCGAGGCGCGGAATTTGCGGTCAATCCCTGCGTGGGGCAGCCAGAACAGAAGATCGCGGGGAAGCTCGATCCCCAATGTTCCCAGCGCCTTGGCGGTCTTTCCCCCAATGCCGCCAAGGGTTTCGAGGTCGGCAAACAAGGGAAACAATATCTCGGGCCGGGTCGCCATGGCTTATGCGTCCCCGATCAGGGTCAGCCAACCGTCTTCGTCGATGGTTTCCACCCCCAGATCGGCGGCTTTCTTTGCCTTCGAGCCTGCCCCTGGCCCCGCGACCAGCAGATCGGTCTTGCTTGAGACCGAGCCCGAGACCTTGGCCCCCAACGCCTCGGCCCGCGCCTTGGCTTCGGCGCGCGTCATCTTTTCCAACGTGCCGGTGAAGACCACGACCTTGCCCGCCACGGGGCTACCATCTGTCTTGGGGGCGGCAACGGGTTGCACGTCCAGTTCTGCCACCAACCTGTCAATCGACGCGCGCTCGGCCTTCTGTGAAAATGCCGCGACCAGCGATCCGGCCATCACCGCCCCGACCCCGTCGATGGACACCAGATCGTCCCATTCCGGCGTGTCCGGTTGGGCGGCTGTGACCGCAGCCTCGAACGCGTCCCATGTCCCATAATGGCGGGCCAGAAGGTTCGCCGCGCTTTCCCCGACATGGCGGATACCAAGCGCAAAAACCAATTTATTCAAATGGATTGCACGACGATCTTCAATCGCGGCAAACAGGTTGTCCGCGCTTTTGTCCCCCCAACCATCGCGGTTCTTCAGCCGGGCCAGATTGCCCTTGTCGCGGGTGGCCAGCGTGAAGATGTCGGCCGGTTCGCGGATTGGCAAGACCTCATCGTGATAGAACATCTCGACCTGTTTGGCGCCCAAACCTTCGATGTCAAACGCCCCGCGACTGACGAAATGTTTCAACTTCTCAACGGCTTGGGCGGGGCAAATGATGCCACCCGAGCAGCGGCGCACCGCGTCGCCTTCTTCGCGGATGGCGTCCAAATAAACG
>JAUHWP010000027.1 GCA_030424645.1 Alphaproteobacteria bacterium | reverse complement strand
CTATCTGTTCGGCAATCAGGGCATGATCAAGGATCTGCTGTTCGGTGCCAGCATCTATGGCCCGATCGGGATCGTCATCGGGTCGGTGTTCTTCACCTTCCCTCATGCGTTTCTGATCATCTCGACCGCGCTGGCGATCTCGGATGCGCGGCTTTACGAAGCGGCGGCCAGCCTGCGGGCAACCCGGTGGCGCACCTTCTGGACGGTGACCATTCCCGGCGCGCGTTATGGCCTGATCTCGGCAGCCTTCGTGGTGTTCAACCTTGTGATCACCGATTTCGGCTTGCCGAAGGTGATCGGCGGGCAATTCAACGTGCTGGCGGTGGATATCTATAAACAGGTGATCGGTCAGCAGAACTTCGAAATGGGCGCGGTGGTGTCCGTGGTGCTGGTGGTCCCCGCGATCTTCGCCTTTGCCATCGACCGGCTGGTGCAGTCAAAGCAGGTCGCACTTCTGTCGGCCCGTTCCGTGCCCTATCAGCCGCAACCGGACAGACGCACCGACACCCTTTCCTTCATCTATTGCACGCTGGTGGGCTTGTTCATCGTCGGCATCCTGGCGGTTTGCCAGTTCGCCGCCCTGATCAAGTTCTGGCCCTATGACCTGAGCCTGAGCCTGAACAACTACCAATTCGACAGGATGGATGGCGGCGGCTGGGGGTCGTATTACAACTCGATCAAGCTGGGCTTGCTGACGGCGGTCTTCGGCACGGCCATCGTGTTCTTCGGGGCCTATCTGGTCGAAAAGACCAACGGCTTCAAAACCGGTCGCGCCCTGTTCCAGATGTTTGCCATGCTGCCGATGGCCATTCCGGGCATGGTGCTGGGCCTGGCGTATATCTTCTTCTTCAACAACCCTGCGAACCCGCTGAATGCGATCTACGGCACAATGGCGATCCTTGTGATCTGTTCGGTGACTCACTTCTATACGGTGTCGCACCTGACGGCCGTCACCGCGCTGAAGCAGATGGACCGTGAATTTGAATCGGTGTCGGCATCGCTGAAGCAGCCCACCATGAAGCTGTTCAGCCGGGTCACGGTGCCGGTCTGCCTGCCGTCGATCCTGGACATCTCGATTTACCTGTTCGTCAACGCGATGACGACGGTGTCGGCGGTGGTGTTCCTGTATTCGCCAAAGACATCGCTGGCGTCGATTGCTGTTCTGAACATGGACGATGCGGGTGACATCGCGCCTGCGGCCGCGATGGGGATGATGATCTTCTATACCAACGCGATGGCCCGGATCATCCACCTCTTGGTGTCGAAAGGCGTGCTGACGCGCACGCAGGCTTGGCGAACACGGTAAACACCGGCTTACACATGCTAAAAAGCGCCGACCTGACCGCCGGCGCTTTTCTCGTCTTGCGCCTTGCGGGCAAATTCCATGAAGGCGCGGATCACCTTGACATCGCGCCGCTGCGCCAGATGCACCAGTGTCTCGCTCATCTCGATATCGGCGTCGGTCAGGTCGATCTGCACCAGCCGGTCGTCATGCCCGAACTCTGCTTGCGAAACGAACCCGATCCCGGCGCCTGAGGCCACGACCTCGCGCACCGCTTCGCGCCCTTCGGCGACGATGGCAGGGGTCAGGGTCAGCCCTTTGTCTTTCGCCTGCTCCTCCAGCTTTTGCCGTGTCTTCGACCCTTGTTCGCGAAAAATCAGCGGCAGGTCGGTCAGGTCTTGCAGGCCAAGCGACGTGCGACGGGCCAGCGACGATCCGCGCGCGGCGAAGGCGGTGATCTTGGTTGCGCCAAGGTTCAGGGTCTCCATATCGCTGCCGGGCGACAGGCTGCCGACGATGCCGATCTCGGCGTTATAGGCGCGCAGGTCTTCCAGGATCTCTTCGGTGTTCCCGGTGCGCAATGTGACCGAAATATGCGGATACCGCTTGCGGAAGTCGCCCAGAAAATGGGTGATGTGGTGGACGCTGTCGGCGACGATGCGCAGCTCTCCGTCAATCGCGGCGCTGGTCGAGGTCATATACTCCTCGATCTGCTGCTCGATCTCGAAATACTGTTTGGTGAACAGGAATAGCTGCGCGCCCTCCTTGGTCAGCCGGACGCGTTTGCGTTCGCGGTGAAACAGCAATGTGTCGTGATCCTGTTCCAGCTTTTTCACCTGCTCCGAGATGGCGGGCTGGGTCAGGTAAAGCGCTTCTGCGGCGCGCGAAAAGCCACCCAGAAGGGCGACGTGGTGGAAGGCTTTCAACTGACTGTGGCGCATCGGTTTTTCCGCAATTCTCTTCCATAAGCGCGGCTTATGCTTTGATCGTTAATTGCAATTTCACATATAGATCGAACTGCTGCAATGCTGTTCTTGCGTTCCCCTTTTCGGAGACAAGACATGACCGCCGCAAACCCTGGAATCGAACCGCCGCGCTTGGGCGAACCGTATCTTCTGACCCCCGGTCCCTTGACCACGTCCTATGCCGTGAAAACGGCGATGCTGCGCGATTGGGGCAGCTGGGATGATGACTTTCGCGCGATGACCCGTGATATGCGCAAGCGCCTGCTGGCGCTGCTGGGCGACGGGTCGGAAGACTTCGACTGCGTGCCGATGCAGGGCAGCGGATC
Source organism: Alphaproteobacteria bacterium (assembly GCA_030424645.1). GTDB lineage: Bacteria > Pseudomonadota > Alphaproteobacteria > Rhodobacterales > Rhodobacteraceae > Aliiroseovarius. The sequence goes on along the minus strand of JAUHWP010000027.1, from coordinate 27,790 downwards.
GTTCTCGGTCGAAGCGATGCTGGCATCCTTCATCCCGCGGGATGGCAAGGCGCTGGTGCTGGCCAACGGCGCTTATGGGATGCGGTCGGCACAAACGCTGGAGTATCTGGGCCGTGAACATGTGGTTCTGAACAAGGGTGACTACCTGCCGCCCCGCGGCGTTGAGGTCGCGCAGATCCTGGCTGATGACCCGGCGATCACCCATGTCGTTGCGATCCACTGTGAAACCAGTTCCGGCATCCTGAACCCGGTCGAGGAGATTTCCGAAGCCGTCTATGCCGCCGGGCGAAAGCTGCTGATCGACTCGATGTCGGCCTTTGGCGCGATCGAACTGAAGGTCGCCGATATCCGCTACGAAGCCATGGTGTCGTCAGCCAATAAGTGTATCGAAGGCGTGCCGGGTTTCGGCTTTATCATTGCCCGCAAGTCGGAGCTTGAAGCCGCCAAAGGCAACAGCCATTCGCTGAGTCTGGATGTCCACGCGCAATGGGCGCATATGAACAAGACCGGTCAATGGCGTTTTACCCCGCCCACTCATGTGGTCGCGGCCTTCCTTGAGGCGCTGCGCGGCCACGAGGCCGAGGGCGGCGTTGCCGGGCGTGGCGGGCGGTATACCCGCAATCGCGACGTGATGGTCGACGGGATGCGCGAATTGGGGTTCGAAACCCTGCTGAAAGATCGCTGGCTGTCCCCGATCATCGTGACCTTCTTCTGCCCGGCAGATGAGAACTTCGTCTTTGACCGCTTTTATGACCTGATGAAAGACAAGGGCTTCATCATCTATCCCGGCAAGCTGACCGTGGTTGACAGTTTCCGCGTCGGCTGCATCGGTCAGATGGATGAGAATGTCATGCGGCAGGTCGTGACCGCCGCCAAAGAAACACTGGATGAAATGGGCGTGGAAAGTGCAGCGCCCCCCGCCATCGCACTTGAAGAACGCGCCAAGTTGGCTGCCTGAGATATACGAAGGAACGACCTTATGACCATTGAAACCCCCGTTGTTGCGAACGGGCGCGCCTATGCCTCACCGAAGACCTGTGCGATTGCGATCTGCCTTGATGGGTGCGAACCGGAATATCTGGACAAGGCGATTGCCGATGGGCTGATGCCGACCTTGAAGCGGATGCGTGCGGAAGGCACCGACCGGCTGGCGCATTCGGTGATCCCGTCCTTTACCAACCCCAACAACCTGTCGATTGCCACCGGGCGTCCGCCGGTGGTGCACGGGATTTGCGGCAATTACCTGTATGAGCCCGAGACCGGCGAAGAGGTGATGATGAACGACGTGCGTTTCCTGCGCGCGCCCACGGTGTTCAAGGCGTTCTATGATGCGGGCGCCCGTGTGGCCGTTGTGACCGCGAAGGACAAGCTGCGGGCCCTTCTGGGGGCCGGGCTGAAGTTCGAGGACGACCGCGCCAAGTGCTTCTCGGCCGAGAAGTCTGACACATCGACCCAGGAAGATCATGGTCAGGCCCAGGCCAGCAAATGGCTGGGCATGGCACAGCCCGAGGTCTATTCCGCCGAACTTTCCGAGTTCGTCTTTGCCGCCGGCGTCAAGCTTCTGCGGGAATGGCAACCTGACGTGATGTATCTGACCACCACGGATTACGTGCAGCATAAATACGCCCCCGATCAGGCCGAGGCGAAAGCGTTTTACGAGATGTTCGACAAATACCTGACCGAACTGGACGCGCTGGGTGCCGCGATTGTCGTGACCGCTGACCACGGCATGAAACCCAAGCACCACGCCGACGGCTCGCCCTCGGTCGTCTATGTGCAGGACCTGCTGGACGACTGGCTGGGCGAGGCCGCCGCGCGCCTGATCTTGCCGATCACCGACCCTTACGTGGTGCATCATGGCGCGCTGGGGTCGTTTGCGACGGCCTATCTGCCGAAAGGGGCCGATCAGGACGACATCATGGCCAGGCTGCGGGCAACCGACGGGATCACCGACGTGCTGACCAACGCCGAAGCCGTCGCGCGCTTTGAATTGCCTGCGGACCGGATCGGTGACATCGTGCTGGTGTCGGGTGAAAACATTTGCATCGGCACGTCCGAACACCGTCACGATCTGGCCGCGCTGAACGAACCCTTGCGCAGCCATGGCGGCCTGACCGAACAGGAAGTGCCGTTCATCTGCAACCGGGTTCTGCCGCTGCCCGAGCGCCCCGTTCTGCGGAACTTTGATGCGTTCTTCTATGCCACGACGGCGGCGGCGCTCTGATATGAAGGATCATGTGATGAGCAAGGATGACATCCGCCACGAAGGTATGCGCATCGGCGGCGAGATCGTGTTTACCGAGGATGTGATCGAGGTGACATATCCCTATACCGACGAGGTGATCGGCACGGTGCCTGCGGGCAAGGCCGAACATGCCCGCCGCGCGTTCGAGATTGCGGCGGACTACAAACCAAAGCTGTCGCGTTATGAGCGGTCGCAGATCCTGCAGCGTGCGGGCGAGTTGATCGGCGAACGGCGCGAGTATCTGGCCAAGTGGCTGGTGCTGGAACTGGGCATCTGTCACCAGCACGCGATCTATGAAACCAAGCGCGCGCAGGATGTTTATCAGTTTGCTGCCGCGCAGGCGCTTCAGGATGACGGCGAGATTTTCTCCTGCGACCTGACCCATAACGGCAAAGAGCGCAAGATCTTCACCAAGCGCGAACCGGTGCGGGCGATCAGCGCGATCACACCCTTCAACCATCCCCTGAACATGGTCAGCCACAAGATTGCGCCGTCGATTGCCACCAACAACTGCATGGTGTGCAAGCCGACGGAGCTGACGCCGCTGACCGCGATTGCGCTGGCAGATATCCTTTACGAGGCCGGATTGCCACCCGAGATGTTCCAGATCGTGACGGGTTGGCCCAAGGATATCGGCGAAGAAATGATGGTGAACGAACACATCGACATCATCACCTTCACCGGCGGCGTTCCGGTCGGCAAGCTGATTGCCGACAAGGCGGGATACAAACGCACGGCGCTGGAGCTGGGGGGCAACGACCCGCTGATCGTCTGTAACGACCTGAGTGATGCCGATCTGGACAAGGCCGCGTCCATCGCGGTGGCCGGTGCGACCGGCAATTCAGGCCAGCGTTGCACCGCGATCAAGCGCATCCTTGTGCAGGAAAGCGTGGCCGACAGGTTTGTGCCCTTGGTGCTTGAGAAGGCCAAGAAGATCAAGTTTGGCGACCCTCAAGACCCGGATACCGAACTGGGTTGCGTGATCCATGCCCAAGCCGCCGAGCTTTTTGAGAAGCGTGTGTTCATGGCCGAGAATGACGGCGCTGAAATCCTGTATCACCCCGGTCGGCAGGGGGCGCTTCTGCCGCCCATCGTGGTGGACCGCGTGCCTCATGACAGCGAGCTGGTGATGGAAGAAACCTTCGGTCCGATCATCCCGATCGTGCGGGTGCCCGATAATGACGACGAGGTGATGGCGATCTCGAACTCGACCGATTTCGGGCTGTCGTCGGGCGTGTGCACCAACGACCTGAACCGGGCGATTGCCTATATCAACGGGCTGGACGTGGGCACCTGCAACATTTGGGAACAACCCGGATACCGCATCGAAACCTCGCCCTTCGGCGGCATCAAAGACAGTGGCAATGCCGTCAAGGAAGGCGTCACCGAGGCGATGAAATTCTTTACGAACGTGAAAACCTATTCCCTTCCCTGGCCGAACTGACATGCGCCGCGCTTGTTCTTCCTCCCTGACTGCGAGGCCCGGTTTCCGGGTCTCGCCTTTTCCGTTCGAGGTCCCATGACAACGAAAATCGTTCACACCGAAGGCGAATCCAACACGTCAGATGCGCGGCGTGCGTGGTTGAAGAAATCCATTGGCCCCAAGTCCGGGCCATTGCTGAAACGTGATGGCAGCGCGTTCATGCACCAAAGCCTGTCCAGCCCCTGTGTCAGCACCATCGCCAAGGCCGACGGCATCTGGATCGAGGATATGGATGGCCGCCGGTTCATGGATTTCCATGGCAACTCGGTGCACCATATCGGCTATGGCCACCCCAAGCTGGTGGCCGCGATCAAGGCGCAGCTTGACGACCTGCCCTTTGCTCCGCGCCGCTTCACCAACGATCCGGCGGTGGAACTGGCCGAGAAGCTGGCGCAGATTGCGCCGGGCGACCTTGGGAAAATCCTGTTCACCACTGGCGGATCGGACGCGAACGAGGTGGCGCTGAAGATTGCCCGTGCGGCGACGGGTCGGTTCAAGACGATCTCGTTCTGGGATGCGTTCCACGGGGCGGGCTTGGGGGCCGCCAGTGTTGGGGGCGAGGCGACATTCCGCAGCCATATCGCCGGGCCGCTTCTGTCGGGCACCGAGCATGTCGCGCCCTTTGCCTGCTATCGCTGCCCGTATAATCACGAAAGCCCCGATACGTGCGGCTTGGCCTGCGCCAAGATGGTCGAGTTCGTGCTGGAACGCGAAGGCGATGTGGCTGCGGTGATCGCCGAACCCATGCGTGCGGTGCCGTATGTTCCGCCCCCCGGTTTCTGGAAAGCGGTGCGCGAGGCGTGTAACCGTCACGGTGCGCTGTTGATCATGGACGAAATCCCGACCGGGCTTGGCAAGACCGGCAAGATGTTCGCGTTCGAGCATGACGACATTGTGCCGGATATCGTGACGATGGGCAAAGCGCTGGGCGGCGGAATCCTTCCGATTGCGGCCTGTGTGGCAAGGCGCGAGCTGGATGTTTGCGGTGATTTCGCCATCGGGCATTACACGCATGAAAAAAACCCGGTCACATCCCGCGCCGCCCTGACCACCATCGAGATCATCGAGGAAGAAGGGCTGGTTGCCCGATCCGCCGAACTGGGCGACCATGCCATGCAGGTGCTGCGTGATCGGCTGGACGGCGTGCCAATTGTCGGTGACATTCGCGGTCGCGGGTTGATGTTCGGGGTCGAGATCGTCGACGACCGCGCCCTGAAAACCCCCGGCAACGCGCGCGCCGAACGGATCTATTATGCCTGTCTGGAGGCGGGGTTGAGCTTCAAGATCAGCCAAGGCTGCGTTCTGACCCTGTCGCCCCCCCTGACCATTTCGCGTGGCGATCTGAATCGTGCGCTGGATATCGTGGTGACGGCGATCAAAGACGCGGCATGACGGCTCAGGTCGCCCTGATTGTCCTGTCGGCGGCCTTTCTGCATGCGCTTTGGAATGCGCTGGTCAAGGGGGCAGGCGACCGGGTGATCATGTTGGGCATGATTGCCTTGGGCCATGTTGCCTTTGGTCTGGCCTTCATCGGGTTCGTGCCGATCCCGAACGCCGCTGCGTGGCCCTACATGGCCGGGTCCATCGTGATTCACTGGCTCTATTTCTACTTCCTGAATGTCGCCTATCGGCTGGGGGACCTGAGCTTCATTTATCCCGTGGCGCGCGGGTTCGCCCCGGTTCTTGTCGCGTTGGGTGCACAGGTCTGGGTGGGTGAAACGCTGCCTGTTCAGGCGTGGATTGGCATTTTCAGTGTGTCGGCTGGCATCATGTTCCTGGCCCAGGGCGCGTTCAGCGCTGTGTTATCCAGAAACGCGTTTTTGGCTGCGCTTGCGATTGGCGGAACTGTGGTCGCCTATACCTTGGTTGACGGGTTCGGGGTGCGATCATCCGGCACGGCGCTGGGCTATATCGGTTGGCTGTTCCTGTCGAAAATCCTGATCGTGCTGTTCCTGTTTCCAAGCCGGATGGACCGACTGCGGGCCCAACCGCCCCGAACGCTGTTGATCGGGTTCTTGGGGGGCGTAGTGTCAGGCACGGCCTATGCGCTGGTGCTGTATGCCAAGACCATCGCGCCCCTTGGCATCGTGTCGGCCTTGCGCGAAACGTCCGTGATCTTTGCCGCGCTGATCGGTGTCTTGTGGTTTGGTGAAGGGCCACGGGTGCGGCGTCTGGTGTCCACCGGTGCCGTTGGGGCCGGGATCATCTGCATCGGGCTGGTGCGTTAATCCGTCGCCTTGTCCGCAAACACCACACCGCTGGATTGTGCCCGCAGGCGCGGATCGCCGGATTTGATCAGCACGTCGCGGCCTTCAATTACCTCAAGACAGCGTTCAAGGGTTTCATCCTCCAACCGCTGCATCGCATCTTCGGTGTAAAATGTAAGGTGCGGCGACAGGATCACGTTCGGATGGTCGAAAAGGTCGCTCATCGGATGGCCTGTGCGGGTCAGGGGTTCCTGGCTGAACACGTCCAGCCCGGCGCCCGCGATCCAGCCCTCACGGATCGCCTGGACCAGAGCCACCTCATCAACAATAGCGCCGCGTGCCACGTTGATCAGAACGGCGGTGGGCTTCATGGCACGCAACTCCTTTGCGCCAATCATGCCACGGGTGTCGTCGTTCAGCACCGCATGGATGGTGACGAAATCGCTTTGCGCCATCAGTGCGTGCAGATCGTCGAACTTGGTCACGCCGAGGTCCGCCATGTCTTCCGCCGATGTGTGCGGGCTGTAGGCGATGACATTCGCGCGAAATCCCAGCCCGGCCATCCGCGCCATGCTGCGCCCGATCTTGCCCAGCCCGACAATGCCCACGGTCTTACCCGCGATGTCCGACCCCAGCCATGTCGATTCAGGCCATGCCCAACCCTGTGATGTCATATGGGTGTTCAGCACGCACAGTTTCTTGGCCAACGCGATCAGAAGCGCAAACGCCCCTTCGGCCACCGTTTCTTCCGCGTATTCCGGCACATTCACCACGGCGACGCCCGCGTCAATGGCAGCGGGGATGTCGATCGCGTCAATGCCCACGCCGTATTTGACGATACCTTTCAGCTTGGTCGCATTCTCGATCACCCGCTTTGTGATCGGCGTGTAGCACATCAGGATCAGGTCCGCATCGCGGGTTGCATCCAGAAGCGCGCCTTCCGTGATCCCGTCTGGCAGCAGCATCAGGTCATGCCCTGCGGCAATCAGCGCAGCATCCAGTTTCGGTGTCCGAAGTTCGCTGTCCGTGCGCACGATTTTCATGGGATTTCCTTTGCCCTGCACCGGGTGTTCCGGTCGAGTTGATCCTGTTGCGAAGGCTACCCGGCGTCGGGGTAAGATACCATTGCGAACAGGCAGAGACCGCCCGGCGCGCATGGGTGTTGCCCTGCCGATGCAGTGGTCATACGCTGAAGATGAAAGAAGTCCGATTTGCCAGTTCTGCGGGGCGGAAACTGGCGGTGATCGGGCTTAATCCCGAACCGCGTCAAAATCCAGGCAAACGCCGTGGCGTTCGGCAAGAACTGTTGCAAGCTTACCAAGTTCCGCTTGTTTGCGCTGTGTGTCCCATCCCAGCGCAGCGGCTGCACAGGTGGCAACATGGTGGCACAGGCGCGGGGTAAGCTGTCCGCTGATCGCAAGGGGTGTGCGGCGCAGAAGGATGTCCGACAGATGCACGACATGTTCGTTTCGGGCGATCCAGTCGATCTCGGCCTCGGTGAAATCGGGTGCGTCGGTCAGCCGAACCGGCGCGGCCCCTTCGTGCCGGGCAATTGCCTGCGCGGTTGTTCCGTACCGTTCCAAAAGCGTTTCGACGCGCGTGCGGGCGGCTCCGCTGTCCTGCGCCGTGGCGTCAAGCCAATCTGCCCGCGCTTGTGGGTCACGTGGCAGACCATGCCCACCACCGATTGGCATGTCATCGGTTTCACGCTGGCGTGGCAGGTGCAGGTCTGCCAGCACCGTATCGGCAATATCGGCGGCGAAGGCACGAAATGTCGTCCATTTCCCCCCGACCAGCGAAATAACCGGAAAGGATCGTGGACCAATTGCGGGATCCTTCGGTGCCGAGTGATCGCGGCTGATCAACCCCGGCGCAACCCCCTGTGAATTGGGAAGCGGCCGGATCCCCGCATAGGCGAAAACGATCTGGTCCCGGTGAAAATCCAGCCCGGGCAGAAGATCACGCAGGCTTTGTATGAAATAATCGGTTTCGTCGCTTGTGCAGGCAACGCTGTCCGGTTCGTCCGAAGGAATGTCGGTCGAGCCGACAAGCGCTTTGCCCTGAAACGGAAGAACCAGCAGGATTCGTCCGTCATCGGCCTCGAAATACAGCATTCTGCCGTTCAGCTGCCGCAGAAGTTCGGGGTGATCCAACAGGATGTGCGATCCCTTGGTGCCACCGATATAGTGACTGTCCAGGCCCAGAATCCCGTTCACACGGTCGATCCACGGGCCTGCGGCGTTGACGACGATCCGCGGCCTGACAGTTCGTTCATCGCCGGTTTCGGGCCTCAGCCGCAACCGGCCTTCGGATTGACCGATGACCGGACACCAGTTCAGGGCGTCGGAGGCGGGCGAGGCTTTCAACCCATCTTCGATCAGTTCATGAACAAGCCGCTCGGGCGCCGTGACGGTGGCGTCGTAATAGGTGCCAAGGGCAACGATACCCGGTGTCAGGGCCGAAATTTCGGCCAGTGCCCGACGACGCCCGATCATGCGGTGGGTTGGCATCTGGCGTGCCCGCGACCCATAGAAATCGTAAAGCGAAAGCCCCACCTTGACCAGCAATGCCCCCCGGCTGCGCGGCGCTGTGGTCGAGCCAAACAAGGTGCGAAGGGCGGCGGTGACCCCCTTGGTCCATGACAGGATCGGGATGGCCGTCGGCAGCGGTTTGACCAGATGCGCCGCGTTCTTCAGAAGCAGGTTCCGTTCATAGGTGGATTCAGCCACCAGACGGAATTCACCGGTTTCAAGATATTTCAATCCCCCGTGGATCAGGCGCGAAGGCGCGGCACTGGTGCCCGAGCCGAAATCGCCCTTGTCGACGATCAGGCACTTCAGACCTTGCGTGCAGAGGTCGCGAAACAGGCCAGCGCCGTTGATACCGGCGCCGATGATGACAACGTCGAAGTCTGTGCCTGACCGGTCAGTCATCGCGCACCCCGGCCAAGCGACTCGAGCGCGTTCAGGCGATCCCAGGCAGGGGCCAGGGTTTCCGCGATCTCGCGATATATTTCGAAGCGATGCGCATAGTGAGCGGCCCGGTCAGCCGACGGCCGATAGGTTGTCGCACCGCCGTCGATATCGCGAGGGTCGGCATCGAATCGGGCAAAGGCGCCGGCGGCCGCGCCTGCACAAAGGGCCGCACCCCAGGCCGCGGCTTCGTCCGTATCAGTTACGGTAACCGGCATGTCCAGAATGTCGGCGAACAATTGTGCCACGGTGGGATTGCGTGATGCGCCGCCGGTCAACCGCGCTTCCGAGCCACCGAAACATGCCCGCAGGTCATCAACATGTTGCCGGTGGTTGAAGGCGATACCTTCCAGCAGGGCGGCCAGCATGTCGCCCCGCTTGTGCCAGCCGCGCAACCCCAGGAACCCGGCACTTGGGGCGGCCCCCATGGGCGAGCCGAACAGATAGGGGTGATACAGGATCGACGAGGGTCGCGACAATGCGGCGTCGATTTCCGGGCCAAGCAGATCGTGGATCGAAACATCGGATCTTTGCCGTTCCTGCGCGCACAGGCTGTCCAGGAACCAGTCGTAATTCGTGGTCGATGCAGGCGAGATTGCCATGTTGTTCCAACAACCGGGATCGACCGCGTTGCGGCAGAACCATCGTGGATCGACCTGCGGCGCGTTCGAGACGCATTCGTTGATCGAATAGGTGCCCGCGATGACGCCAACGACACCGGTGCGATGTGCCCCGATGCCCAACGCCGATGCTGTCACGTCATGCAAACCGGCGGCGACCGGCGTCCCTTCGGCAAGCCCGGTCGCTTTGGCTGCCTCTGCCGTGACCGTTCCGACGATTGCGGCGGAATGGGCAATGTCTGGCAGACAGGCTTCAAGACCTTTCAGTCCGTAAAGCGACATTGCCCCGGCTGCATATGCCTGCTTGTGCACATCGGTGAACGAGGTGCTTGCCTCGGTCCGGTCGGTGCCGATATGGCCGCTCAGGCAGTAACAGAGCCAGTCCTTGCAGGCGAGGATATGCCCGATACGGGCATAGCGTTCCGGCTCTTCGCGGTGGATCCAGGTCAGCAGGGCGGACGGCGCCGAGACATGGGGCACCTGCCCGGTCAGGGCAAGCGCCGTCGCATCCGTTCCGTCATGTTGCCAGCCGTCGACAATGTCGATGGCGCGGCTGTCAAGTGACAGGATGCCCGGCCCCAGCGGATCACCGGCCCGGTCCAGCAGGTAAAGCCCGTCCCCATGCGCGGTTGCGGCGACCGCGATGATCCGTGTGGGATCGGTGGCGCTTGTTTCCAGAACCTCCCGGATCGCCCCGGCGGTCTGTTGCCACAACTGCGCCATGTCGCGTTCGACACGGCGCGGCGCTGGTTTGTGCTGCGGCACATTGCGTCGGCAGACAGCCATCTGCCTGCCGTCAAGATCGAAGACAACCGCCTTGGTGACGGTCAGACCGTTGTCGATTGCAAGGATCCTGTCCATGTCTTGCTTTCGCCGCTGCGCGGGTTCAGGCCTTGTTGTATTTCGCGTCGACCTTGTCGATTGCGGCCACGTTTCCGGCCGAGCGACCGTTCGGATCGAACGCGGACGACAGGAAGGCATCTGCGATATCCTTGGCCAGTTCCGCCCCGATCACGCGTGCGCCCATGGTGATGATCTGCGCATTGTTCGATGTCGCGGCCTTGCCGGCGGAATAGGTGTCGTGACATTGCGCGGCGCGGATGCCGGGCACCTTGTTGGCGGCAAGGCAGACGCCGATACCGGTGCCGCAGCACAGGATTGCGCGGTCGTATTCGCCCGCCAGCACGGCCGAGGCGACACGGTCGGACAGGTTGGCATAAAACGGGTCCGGTCCGTCCGCGGTCTGCGAAATCTCGGCAACGTCGTGTTTGTCTTTCAGGTGATCGGCAAGGATACGGGCCAGGCCTTCACCGGCACTGTCGCCTGCAATAGCAATCTTCATGTCATGTCTCCTTCAGGTCAGATGGCGGCGGCGCAGCGGCCCAGGATGTCAAGATAGCCTTCGACATTCCAGGCCGATCGCCCGATGAAAAGCCCGTCGATATGCGGGCATCCGATCAGTTCTTCGCAATTGTCGGGGTTGACGGATCCACCATAGAGGCAGGGGATGCGGCGGCCCAGCACTTCCTGCGCTACGGCAATGATCTCGGCCTGACGCGCGTCGGCATAGTCCGACGTGGCGGGGATCCCGTGTTCGCCGATCGCCCAGACCGGTTCATAGGCCAACAGGATCTCGGCGCGCTTCTGATCGTGGTCCAGCTTTGCCAATGCACCGCGAACCTGCGCGGCAAGCACGTCGCGCGCATGGCCGCTTTCGCGTTCGGCAAGGGTTTCGCCGATGCAGATCAGCGGGATCAGGCCGTGCCGCACGGCGGCTTCGGTTTTCAGCCCCACGGTTTCGTCGGTTTCCCCGAAATGCTCGCGGCGTTCCGAATGGCCCAGCTCGACGATGTCCAGCCCGCAATCGGTCAGCATCACCGGCGATACCTCGCCGGTCCAGGCGCCGCTGTCGGCCCAGTGCATGTTCTGGGCGCCAACCTTCGGAGAGGTGCCTGCAAGGATGGATGCCACCGCGCGGACGGCGGTGAAGGGGGGAATCACGAAACGCTGAATGCGCGTATTCTGGGTGCCGTCGGCGGCGGCAAGAGCTTTGGCAAAGCTCTGCGCTTCGGCCAGGGTCTTGTTCATCTTCCAACTGGTTCCGATCCAGTATTGCGGTTGGGTCATGTGTCGGCCTCTTTTAAAGCGGGGGCGTCGGCCAGGGTCAGGGTCAATCCCGCCCTGGCAAGGTTGGCGCAGGTTGCGGCGTCGGGGGCGGTGTCGGTGATGATGTGGTCGAACTCGGACAATGCGGCCAACCGGTGCAGCGCGGCGCGACCAAACCGGGCATGATTGACCAGCAACACGCGCGTTGCGCCCCGGTCGATCATGGCGCGTTTGGCGCGAACGACATCGCCGTCCATGTGGAACACCTCGGCCCCCGAAACGGCGGGTGAAGATATGAACGAGATATCGGCGCGCAGCTGTTCCAGCGCATCTTCTGTCACTTTGCCAAGATAGGCGTTGAATTTCGCGGAAAAGACGCCGCCCAGAGCGATCAGGGTGATCCCTGCTTCGGTGCGCAGGGAGTCGATTATGGCCGCGTTGTTGGTGATGACCGTCAGCGGGCGCTTGGCGACCAGAAGCTGGCCGAGTGTCGCGGCCATCGAGCCATCGTTGATCATCACGCTCATGCCCGGTTCGACCAGCCGCAGGGCGGCCTGTGCCATCGCGGTCTTCGCCGCGCTGTCCTGACGTTCGCGAAACCGAAAATCGCTTTCGAACTGGGTGCCCGAACGGATCGTGGCGCCCCCCCTTATCTTGCGCAGAAGTCCGGCGGCCTCGAGATCGTCGAGGTCGCGGTGAATGGTCATGCGAGATACGGCAAAGCGGTCGGAAAGCGAGTCGAGATCGACCTCTCCCTCGGCCACCAGCGCATCCATGATCGCCTGCTGTCTGTCATCTCGCTTCACGCTTGGCCCTCCTTTTCATAACATCGCATATCACAAAATTATCGTCAATAATGTTATTTTGTGATTTATTGTTGTGATAATCGCCATATTGCGCTACGACCCCGGCAGCACAGGAGGACCACATGCCCAAAGATTCGCTGCCCCAGGATATCGCCGCCAAAGCCGCACGGGACCCGGACGGGTTTGCCTTGGCCAATTGCATCCGGGCTTTGTCCATTGATGCGGTCGAAGCGGCGCAATCCGGTCATCCGGGGGCGCCCATGGGGATGGCCGATGCCGCCACGGCGCTGTTTCGCGACCACCTGAAATTCGATGCCTCGACCCCTGACTGGCCGGATCGCGACCGGGTGGTGCTGTCGAACGGACATGCGTCGATGCTGCTTTATTCCCTGCTTCACCTGACCGGGTATGCGGATATGACGCTCGACCAGATACGCAATTTCCGCCAGCTTGGGGCAAAGACGGCCGGGCACCCGGAATACGGTCATGCCAAGGGAATAGAAACCACCACCGGCCCCCTGGGGCAAGGCATCGCCAATGCGGTCGGCATGGCGATGGCCGAGCGCGCCCTTGCGGCAGAATTCGGAAACGACCTGGTGGACCATCACACCTATGTGTTCCTCGGCGATGGATGTTTGCAGGAAGGCATCGGGCAAGAGGCAATATCACTGGCCGGACATCTGGCGCTGGGCAAGCTGATCGTGCTGTATGACGATAATCAGATCACCATTGACGGCCCGACCTCGGTGTCGTTTTCCGAAGATGTTCCGGCCCGGCTGGCTGCTTGTGGCTGGCATGTGCTGGGGTGTGATGGGCACGACATCCCGGCGGTGTCACGGGCAATCGCCGAAGCAAAGGCGGAAACCGGCAAGCCGTCCCTGATTGCGATGAAAACCGCGATCGGATTCGGGGCGCCGAACAAGGCAAACACCGCGTCGGCCCATGGTGCACCGCTGGGCGCAGAGGAGGCCGCCGCCGCCAAGGCGGCGCTGGGCTGGGATGCCAGGCCTTTCGAAATTCCCGCCGAACTTGGTGCGGCATGGCGTGCCATCGGGGCACGCGGGGCCGATGCGCGGGCCGCATGGGACGCCCGGTTGGCCAAGGCGCCGAATGCCGCGGAATTCAACCGCCGCATGTCGCGCGCGCTGCCTGAAGGCTATGACGCGGTGGTGGCGGCGGCACGCGCCGCCCTGTTCGACGCGCCGCAAAAGGTTGCCACCCGCAAGGCCAGCCAGATGGCGCTGGACGTACTGGCGCCGGCCCTGCCGGAGTTGATCGGCGGCTCGGCCGACCTGACCGGATCGAACCTGACCCGCGTCCCTGCAGTGGACAGCCAGTTCTCGGCCGAGGTGCCGGGCCGCTATGTCGGTTATGGTGTGCGCGAATTCGGTATGGCTGCCGCGATGAACGGGATGAACACCCATGGTGGGCTTTTGCCCTATGGCGGCACATTCCTTGTGTTCTCGGATTACGCGCGCAATGCCATCCGGCTTTCAGCGCTGATGGGGGTGGGCACGATCTATGTGATGACCCATGACAGCATCGGCCTGGGCGAGGATGGCCCGACCCACCAGCCGGTGGAACATCTGGCGTCGCTGCGCGCGATCCCGAACCTTTATACCTTCCGTCCAGCCGATGCAGTGGAAACCCTTGAATGCTGGGATATCGCAATCCGGTCCCGCGCTACGCCGTCGTTGTTGGCGCTCAGCCGTCAAGGCGTGCCGCAGTTGCGGCTGCAAGACACCGGCGAAAATCTCAGTGCCCGCGGGGCTTATGTGATCCGGCAGTTCGGCGACGGGCGCGATCTGACTTTGCTTGCCACCGGCACCGAGGTCAGCCTGGCCATCGAGGCCGCCGAGGTGCTGGCCGGGCGGGGCCATGGTGTTGCCGTTGTGTCGATGCCAAGTTGGGAGCTGTTCGCGGCACAACCCCGAGCCTATCGCGATGACGTCCTGGGAACCGCCCCGCGCATCGCGGTCGAGGCGGCGGGCAAATTCGGTTGGACCCGCTATGTCGACAGTGAAGACGACGTGATCGGGTTGGACGGTTTTGGTGCGTCCGGCCCCGCCGAGGCGCTTTATCAGAGCTTCGGCATCACGCGCGAGGCCATTGTCGCCCGGGCTGAAACCCTGATCCGTCACACGGCATAAGGCAGCGGGCGACGAAACCCGAAAGAAAGGAACGAAGGTAATGAAATTTTTTGTCGATACAGCAATCGTCGAAGACATCACGGAACTGAACGAATACGGCCTGCTGGACGGGGTCACGACCAACCCGTCGCTGATTGCCAAATCCGGGCGGGACTTCAAGGAGGTCATTGCCGAGATTTGTGCCGCGGTGAGCGGACCGGTTTCTGCCGAAGTGGCCGCGATGGATTTCAACGGCATGGTGGCCGAAGGCGAACACCTGGCGCAGATCGCTGACAACGTGGTGATCAAGCTGCCGCTGACCCTGGATGGGTTGAAGGCGTGCCGTCACTTTACCGCCAAGGGGATCAAGACGAATGTCACGCTGTGTTTCTCGGCAAACCAGGCGCTTCTTGCCGCAAAGGCAGGGGCGACCTATATCTCGCCCTTTGTCGGTCGGCTGGATGATCTGAACATCGACGGGATGGAGCTGATCCGCGAGATTCGTGCGATTTACGACAATTACGGGTTCACCACAGAAATCCTTGCGGCGTCGATCCGGTCGGCCAACCACGTGAAAGAGGCCGCCATTGCCGGGGCCGATGTGTCAACCATCCCACCCGGTGTCATCAAGGGGCTGGCCAGCCACGCGCTGACGGACAAGGGGCTGGATCAGTTTGCCAAGGATTGGGCCGCAACCGGGCAGTCGATCCTCTGATCCGCCGACCGGCAGCGCACGGCGCAGGGTGCCTAGCTCAGAAGCACCTGCGCCGTGCGCTCGTCGGTGATAAGGCCGGACAGGCGCCCGCTTTTCAACACGGCGCGGAGGGCGTCGACTTTCTCGGGGCCGCCAGCCAAGGCGATGATCCGATCATCGCGGGTTTCATCCAGAGAAACAGCCAATGTGCGCGAGGTCAGGGGTGTTTCCAATGCCCGGCCTTCGGAATCGAAAAAATGGCCGAGCATTTCGCCTATGCCACCCGCCGCCGATATCGCCTCGATCTCGGCGGGTTCGATCATTCCCGATGTAACAAGCTGGGTGTCGGCCTGCACGGTCCCGATGCCGACGATCTTCAGCGGCGCGTTCTCGGCAAGTTGAAAGACCTCGGTCACGCCGCGCTGCGACAACAGGACTTCGCGATCTTCGGTTGTGTTGGCGAAGAACGGCACGGGCATGACATAGGCCCGGGCACCGGTTTTTTCGGCCAGAAGATGCATAACATCATGCGGGTTGGCCGCGAAGTTGCGGGTCAATCCGCCCAGCAGCGACACGAAGCTCAGCCCGGTGGTGCCGAACCGGGGCATCGTGCGAACCGCCTCGGCCAGGGTCCGACCGTGGCCAATGCCGATGGTCAGCTCTTCGCCGCTTTCCATCCAGCGCCGCAACCGCGAAGCCCCGGCCACGCCAAGCGCCTTGAGGGGCAGGCCCTCTTCTTCCAGGTCAGGCGCGACTTCGCAGGTTTCAAGCCCGAACCGGGCACAAAGTGCCTGCTCCAGCTCGATACAGTCGATGATATCGCCCTCGATCGAGACCTTGACCGCACCTTCGGCGACGGCCCGCGCGATCAGCCTGTGAGCTTTGACGGACGGAACGCCAATACGCTTGGCGACTTCTGCCTGTCGCAGCCCGCCGACATAGTGCAGCCAGGCGGCGCGGATCGCCAGGGAATGTTCGGTGTCACCCGGATTGCGGTCCTTTGCCATGTCGGTTCCTCCGCTCTCAGACGCCTAGCGCGCCTGTTCCATGATCTCTGCCAGTGTCGCTTCATCCAGCGGCACCGGATTGGCTTTCATCGACGACGAACTGGCGGCCATTGCGGCAGCCTGCGCGCGATGGATGTCGGTCACACCCTGTTCGTCCAGCCCCGGAAGGCCGACATCCCGTGACCATTGCGACAGCGTCGCGAATGCCTGCGTGGGCGATGTGGACAGCGCCTGCGCAATATCGTGTCGGACCCGGTCGATGCGATGTTCGGTCTTGCCTTCAGCGCGGGTGCCATTGGCCGTCAGTCCATGGGGCAGCAGCGCACCACAGATCGCGCCGTGAGAGGCGCCCGACAGCCCGCCCAGTGGCCCGGCCAGACCATGCACGACGCCCAGCCCGGCATTGGCCAATGCCAGCCCACCGCACAGGCTTGTCCAGGCCATCATGTCGCGCGCCGCGGTGTCCTCGCGCTCTGTCAGGATCATCAACGCGGGCAATCCGCACGGGATTGCCTGGCGGCATAGCGCATCTGTCATCGGGTTGGCCCGAGTGCTGAGATACGGTTCGATCACCTGCGTGATGGCATCGAGGCCGGCGGCAAGTGTCACCGCCTGCGGACATCCGTCGGTCAGCGACGGATCGACAATGGCAATCCTTGGCAACATGCGGGCATCGCGCAGTGAAACCTTTCGCCGCGCATCGGGCACCGCGATCACCGCGTTGCGGGTCACTTCGGCACCGGTGCCCGCTGTCGTGGGCAATGCGGCAAACGGCAGGGGCGCTGTGTCGAGCGGCAAACCCCGTCCGACGACTTCCAGATGGTCCAGCATCGGTCGCGTGGCCGGAACCAGCGCTGCGATGGCCTTCCCGGCATCAATTACGGCACCGCCGCCAATGGCGATGACGGCCTGCGCGCCAGCGGTGCGGGCCGCCGTGATACCTGCTTCGACCATCACGATGTCGGGCTCGTTCGAAACGGCAAAGGTCGCGATGTCGCACCCTTCCGCCCGCAAGGCATCGACCAGCCAGCGGGCCCGCGCCGCCGTGGCCCCATGCACCACCAGAATACGCCGCCCAAGCTGCGCCAGGTCAGGCACGGCCCGCCCGGCTTCGCCCCGACCGAAACGGATGTCGGAAGCGGTGGCGAAGCGGAAGGCGGGCAGGTTCATTGCTCAGACCTCTGATGGGGTGATCCGGCGAAACGCGCACGGGATGTGGGGACCTGCCGGGGGTGTCATCCCGCCCGGCAACCGGGCCTTGGATGACCGCAATCGCCCCATAAGGCAAGCCTGCGGTGCAAGAACAGGCTCAGACATTCAGATCGTCCTGTCCGCTGTCGATATGCGGTGCCCAGAACGCCACGCTTTCGGCGATCTGCGGAACCACCTGCCGATCATTGGGTTCACGTTCCTTGAATGACAACTCAAGGCAGATCTCGTTATCCACCGCGCCACCTTCGGCAAAGGCGTTCAGCAGCGGCTCGGGCTGGATCGCGCCCTTGGCGTTGAATTCGGCCGTGAAGGGGCGGTGGCCGGATTTGTCCATCATCGACTGCTTGATATGGATGATCGGGCTGACCGGTGGCACCGCGCGTGCCCAGGCATAAGGGTCGGTGTCGTCGGGATCGGGCGAGGTGACATCGCCATGGTCGATATCGGCCATCATCCACATCGGCACGGCCATCTTCGCGGCGGTCAGCCTGTCCTGCAATTTCAGGCATTCGGCAATCGTTTCACCGAACTCGCGCCCCACGCTCATCGGTTCCCAGAACACAAAATCAAGACCAGCGGAGTTCGCATGATCGGCCACCTCCTCCCAGCAGTCTATCGCGGTCTGCAACAGGTCTTCGCGACGTTGGGGGTCGTCGTAATCGCGGAACGTGAAAATTGCGAACTGGGTGCCAACCGAACTGCCGCCAAGATCGCCGATGATATCTGCGAAGGTCTTGAACCAATCGACGTAATAGCGCCGCACGTCCCGATCCGGGTGGCCGAAATGGTTAAGCCGCCCATACGGCCCCGTCATGCCCGAGGTGACACGCGCGCCGGTGCGGCGCAAGGCGGCGCCCATGTCCCGCGTCAGCCGCCGGATCACCGGGGCCGGCCACGAGGGGTTGATAAATTCATGGGTCAACTGGATGTCGCGTATGCGAATGTCACGCGCGATGGTGTCAATCAGATCGTCCGGTTCTGCAAACCGGTTGACCAGCGGGTTGGTGTTCAGCGAAAGCGTCAGCGACATCATGCAGCCTTTTGCCAGTTTTCGAACCAGTCGGTGAACGCAGCCTGTTCGGCATCGCTCAGGTGCAGCCGGTGCTTGGTGCGGCGCCACAGGATGTCTTCGGCGGTTTGCGCCCATTCGTTGGTCACAAGATAAGCCACTTCGGCTTCGTAAAGATTGCCCCCGAAATGCTGCCCCAACCCGTCAAGCGATGTTGCGCCAGCTATCAGTTGTGCGATGCGCGTGCCATAAAGCCGCCCGTAATGCCGCCGCAGATCCCGTGGCAACCATGGATAATCGCTTTTGATCTTGTTGCGAAATGCCTCGTAATCCGCGTTTTCCATGTCGCCGCCGGGCAAGGGTGCATCCTCGGTCCAGTCGCCGCCCATGTTTGGGAAAAACTTCTGAACCCTGTGCAATCCACGCTCGGCCAGCTCGCGAAACGTGGTGATCTTGCCACCGAAAATATTCAGCAGCGGGGCGCCGTCCGTGTCGTCGATGTCAAAGACATAATCGCGGGTCACGGCGGACGGGTTCCCCTTGCCGTCGTCAAACAGCGGCCGCACGCCCGAGAAGGATGTCAGCACATCCTCGCGCGTAAGCTGCTCTTTGAAATACTTGTTCACGGCGTCGATCAGGTATTGCACTTCGGTCTCGTCCGCCTCGACATCCTCGGCGCGTCCCTCATAGGCGATGTCGGTCGTGCCGATCAACGCCTTGTCACGCTCGTAGGGATTGATGAAGATCACGCGCTTGTCGTGGTTCTGAACAAGATAGGCGTTTTCGCCCTTCCAGAATTTCGCCACGATGATATGGCTGCCCTTGACCAGGCGCACATTGCGCGGGCTGTTCGATCCCGCCACGCGGTTGACCACGTCCGTGACCCACGGTCCGGCCGCATTGATCACCAGCCTGGCTTCGAATTCGCGTATCTCGCCGGTAACGGAATTTTGCGTCGTAACCCGCCAGGCCCCGTTTTCGCGCCGCGCCGATACGCAGGGCGAGCGGGTCAGCACGGTTGCCCCGCGCTCGGCCGCGTCGATCGCGTTCAGCACCACCAGCCGGGCGTCGTCCACCCAGCAGTCCGAGTATTCGAAGCCGCGCCTATAGGCATCCTTGATCGCCGCGCCTTCGGGGTCGCGATGCAGGTTCAGGGTCCGGGTGCCGGGTAGCTTCCTGCGCCCGCCAAGATGGTCATAAAGGAACAGGCCAAGCCGGACCAGCCAGGCCGGGCGATCCTGTGGCGAATGCGGAAGCACGAAACGCATCGGCCAGATGATATGCGGCGCATTCTTCATCAGCACTTCGCGTTCGATCAGCGCTTCGCGCACCAGACGAAACTCGTAATATTCAAGATAGCGCAGACCACCATGCACCAGCTTGCCCGAGCGTGACGAGGTGCCTTCGGCAAGGTCGTCTTTTTCGCAGAGCACGACACTCAGGCCCCGCCCGGCGGCATCGCGTGCGATTCCGGCGCCGTTCACGCCGCCGCCGATCACGAAAAGGTCGACTTTCTGAATCTCTGACATGTTTCAGGCTCCTTGCGAAGTGCGTGCCGCGGCCAGGCCGTCCCAAACGGGGGCCAGCCCCTCACGCGCTTGTCGGTAAGTGGTGAAAAGTCTTTCATACACAGGCACAAGGCCCGGCTCGGGCGGGTCCGGCTCTCCCAGAAGCGGGGTGGTCCACTGCGCGATGCAGGCGTCCATCGTGTCATAGGCCCCGATGGCAACCGCCGCCATCATGGCGCAACCGGCGGCACCGGCC
The DNA here is from genome assembly GCA_030424645.1 of Alphaproteobacteria bacterium. Taxonomy (GTDB): domain Bacteria; phylum Pseudomonadota; class Alphaproteobacteria; order Rhodobacterales; family Rhodobacteraceae; genus Aliiroseovarius. Next base: position 7,536 of record JAUHWP010000027.1, on the reverse strand, counting down.
TCGTCGCGTGCCGACACCCGCACGGGGGTGTTCAGAGCAGCAGCAAGCACCTGTCGCAACGCTGCCGATCGCGCGGCGCCCCCGGTCAGCCGCAACTCGGTCGGGGTGTCGCCCATCGCGGCGTAACAATCGCGTGCCGCCATGCCCAGGCCTTCGATCACGGCGCGCACAAGGTCTGGAAGCCGGTGTGCGCCATTCAGCCCGACAAGGCTTGCGCGCGCAGCGGCGTTGACGAAGGGGCCGCGCTCGCCAGCATCCGAGATATAGGGGTGGTAAAGAAGCGCGCCGGGGCGCGAGCGGCTCATCCAGCCGTCGATCCGGGCCATCATATCGGCATGGGTCGGGGTCGGGCCGAACTCGCCCACGATGTCCTCGGCCAGCGACAGGATCCAGTCGATGTTCAGCGTTGCGGCCATGTTTGTCTGGACCTGGGTAACCAGATCGGGCACCGGCAGGCAGATGACATAACCGGTGCCTTCGGCGTTCAGATGGACCTGATCGGATGTCACCGCCCGCATGTGGACGCCGGTTGAGCCTATTGTCGAGCAGGCAGCGCCCACATCGCCCGTATGCACACCAGCACCGAGGGCAGTCATCACCATGTCGACATAGCCAAGCGAGACCGGGGTGCCGGCGCGCAGGCCGGTTTGCGCGGCAGCCTCGGGCAAGAGCGGTCTTGTTTCCTGCGATCCGTCGATGATCTGTGGCAGAAGGCGCTTGTAAGAACCAAGGCCCAGGGCGTCGATGACGGTGTCACTGTATTGGCGGTTCCGAAAATCGCCGAAGGTGAAACAGGCCTCTGACGGGTCGGTCGCCCGCACGCCGGTCAGTTTGAGAAACAGCCAGTCCTTGCAGTGAAGCGCGACCTGGGCCTGGTCGAGCCGTTCGGGGCATGTGCGCTGCATATGGGCAAGTTGACTGCCTTGCTGGCAGGTGTTCAGCCCGGTGCCCGTTGTCTCGAAGCGGATGCGCTCCTGCGCGCCGGTCGACAGGGTCTGGACTGTCGGGGCCGCGCGGGCATCGAGCCACAGCCATGCGTCGCCCACCGCCGCGTCGTCTTGCCCGACCAGCCAGGTGCCGTCCCCTTGTCCGGTCAGCGCCACCGCGGCCGTGCGCGCCGCAAGGCCGTCGACTTTCTCGGCCAGCCCGCGCAGGGCAGTGGCGCAATCCGTCCAGGTGCGCGGAAGCGATTGGGTGGCCGATCCATCCGCACCCATGACATAGGAGTTGCGCACCGATGAGGTTGCAAGCTGGTTCCCGGCAAGGTCGAAGGCCACAGCCTTGATGACAGAGGTTCCGGCATCCACACCGATGATCACGTCGGACGATTCGGTCATCTCACGCCTCGTTTGCGGCTGGCTGTCACGCTGGTGTCTCCTTTGTGACAACGTGTTGATTTCGCATTCCTGCAGCGGGTTGTGCGGTTTTCCGGGCGGTCTTGCCTGACCGGGCACACTGCATTTGGTTGAATCTTATGTAGCACAGAAAAATTGCTTGTGGTGAAATATTTTGCAGACAGTGTAATATTTTTCGTTTATGGTTCCGGTAACAGCTCATGCCTTGAACGGCGTGACATGTCGATGGTCCAGAGGCGGGAGCGAGGAGATCCCGGACCAAAGACAAGGGAGGAAATGTTCAATATCAATATGTTGACCATCTTCCATCAAATGCACAGCCAGATCGTCTGGCGCAGAATCACCATGGCCCGATTTTCGAGGGCCGATATGAAGGGGGCATATCTGCCATGGCCATGACCGGCACCGCATCCGCCAGCGCGTCAAAGGCAACGCGACGCAGAGTATTGATCGCTCTCGTTGGGGTTGTGTTGTTGCTGGCAATCGCCATTGACACCAAAGTGGTCGCAATCGGTGGTGACGAGGACCTTCGGCAACAGGCATTCAACCCGGACCGTTTCGGCGCGCAGGAGTTCCCGCGCATTCGTGACTATGTCACCGGAAAGGCGCCCGAGGCGGCCGCACTGGCCGACGAACTGGCCGCCGACAGGGCGGCGGCGGTTGCGGCTTATGGCACCATGGCCGGGGCCTTCCCGGTCATGCCGGTGACCTTCACCGGCACCGTGGGCGAAGGAAAGTCGGGCATCTTTGACGTGATGGTCGATGGCTTGCCTGAAGATGCAGGGGTCCGGGTTCAGACCGGGCCGGCAATCAACGGAACCGAACTGCGCGATATCGTTGGCGATATCGAGTTCGGCACCTTCAAGAACCAGATCGAGTATCAGAATGCAGGCGCAGGGATCAACCGCGCCATGGCGGGAGAGATTTTGCCGGACCTCGACCGCGAGGCATTGCCCGGCAAAACCGTCACCGTGACCGGCGTCTTCACGATGATCAATCCGAAGAACTGGCTGGTGACTCCGGTTGCCTTCGAGGTGCAGTGATGAAAGCCCAGATCCATGATGAAACGCCGGTTGCCACGCCCGACACGTCCGAAGTGGTGCTGGCGGCGCGCGACGTCACCAAAAGCTTCGGGGCGGTCCATGCCCTGAAGGGGGTCAATTTCGACGTTCACCGGGGCCAGGTCACGACCTTGTTCGGCGAAAACGGTGCGGGAAAATCCACGCTGATGAAAATCCTGTCCGGCGTGCACAAGCCGACCAGTGGCGATCTGATCCTCGACGGGAAACCCGTTCTGATCGGCTCGACCGTCGAGGCGCGGGACCTGGGCATTTCGATCATCCACCAGGAGCTGTCGCTGGCGCCGAACATGAATGTGCGCGACAACATCTTCATGGGGCGCGAGATCATGGGGCCGCGTGGCGTGAACTTTGCTGAAGAAGAACGCCAATGCCGCGCCCTGATGGAAGAGCTGGAAGAGGATATCGACCCGCTGACCCCGGTCGAGGATCTGCGTCTTGGCCAGCAGCAGATCGTCGAGATCGCCCGCGCCCTGTCGGTCAACTCCCGCATCCTGATCATGGACGAACCGACCTCGGCCCTGTCTGCGTCCGAAGTCGAGGTGCTGTTCAAGGTGATCCACGATCTGAAGCAGCGTGGCGTGTCCATCGTGTACATTTCGCATCACCTGGAAGAGGCGTTGACCATTACGGACCATGCTGTGGTGCTGCGGGACGGGGTGATGACAGCCTATGCGCCGCGCGCCGAGATCGACCTTGAATGGATCGTCCGCAACATGGTGGGCGAGAATTTCGATCTTGGATCGCCGCCGGACGTCACCTTTGGCGAGGTGGCATTGTCGGTTCAGAACCTGTCGGTGCCCGCCCCCGGCGGATCCGGCTATTCGGTGGTCGACCGTTTGTCGCTGGATGTGCGTCAGGGCGAGATCGTTTGCATCTATGGCCTGATGGGTGCGGGTCGCACCGAACTTATGGAGTGCATCGCCGGGCGTTTGCCGTCCTCGGGGGGTAAAGTCTGCCTGCATGGCCGCGACGTTGCCGGCATGACCATCGCCCAGCGGATCGAGGCAGGGCTGGTTCTGACCCCGGAAGACCGCCAGCGCGACGGGCTTGTTCAGACCATGACGGTGGGGCAAAACCTGTCGCTGGCGTCCATTGGGGCGTTTACCCGGCGGCTTTTGACGTCGAAGGCCGACGAGCAGGAAATCATCGACCGTTCGATCAGGGAAGTCACGATCAAGACCGATGGCGGCGGTGCGGCCATCGGATCGCTTTCGGGCGGGAACCAGCAGAAAGTCGTGATCGGCAAGATGCTGGCGACAGATCCCTCGGTCGTGCTGCTGGACGAACCGTCGCGCGGCATCGACATCGGTGCAAAGGCCGAGGTGTTCCGGCTGCTTGCCGAGGGGGCTAAACGGGGCCTTGCCGTGGTGTATTCCACGTCGGAAGTCAGCGAATGCCTGTCCATCGCCCATCGCATCATCGTCATGCACAAGGGCAAGATTTCAGCCACCTTCGGACCGGATACGACCAAGGAACAGATCATGGCCGCTTCGGGCGAGGTGGATCTTGAACAAAGCCTGACCGCCGCTTTTGGGCTGGACTTCTGCGAGGTCGTGACCGACCTGCACCAGGAAGACCTTGCCCTGGGGCCATTGGGTGTCGCGGGCGGCAAATACCTGTCGACCGAGATCGCAAGCGGACGCATCAGGGTGCTTGGCGCCGGGCATGGCCGGACCTTGCTGGCCTGTATCGACAACCTCGATACCGCCCCGGCACCGGACCTTAGGGTCGTGTCGCTGATGGGGGCGCTGACCACTGGCGCGGATGAAAACCCACATGCGATCGTTTCGAAACTGGCAAAACTGGCCGGTGCCGGGGCGATGTCGATGCCCGTACCGTTCATCGCCAATTCGACCGCCGACCGCGCGGTTCTTCAAAGCCAGAAAGCCGCGAAACAGGCCACGGATCTGGTGCAGCAGGCTGATCTGATGATCGTCGGTATCGGCACCACCGTGCCCGAAGCCGAATTGGTCACCACGGGTATGATCGAACAGGAAGAAATGGCCCGCATCGCCACCGCCGGAGGTGTCGGTGAGATGCTTGGCCATTTCTTCGACAAGCGTGGACAGCCAGTCGGGCAGGACCTGAGCGACCGCATCCTGACGCAACCGCTTGAGGCGTTGAAAGGTCGACGCATCGTGGCCGTCGCCGGTGGCGCCATCAAGACCGATGCCATCAAGGCCGTGCTCGAAAGCGGATTGCTGAGCGGGATCATCATCGACGAACACACAGCCCGGGCCATTGTCGACATGGACAAGCCCACATTGGCACAGCATTGAAACGGAGAGCACCGACATGACCGATGTCACGACCAACAAGAAACAAGGCTCCGGTGGGCTGATGGCCTCGCTGTTCGGTGAGGATGCCAGCATCATCCAGGTGCTGCTGGAAGGCCGGGCGTTCTTTGCGCTGATTGCCATCATTCTGATCTTCTCGTTCCTGTCGCCCAACTATGCGACCGTGTCGAACTTTCTGATCATGGCCAACCATGTCGCGATCTTCGGACTTCTGTCGATCGGCATGATGCTGGTGATCCTCAATGGAGGGATCGACCTGTCGGTCGGTTCGGTGCTGGGGCTGACCGGGGTTTTCGCCGGCTACCTGATGCAGGGGATCGAGTTGGAGACCGCGGGCGTCATCTTCTATCCCCCGGTCTGGGCCGTCGTGGTGCTGACCCTTGCACTTGGCGCCTTCGTCGGTGCGGTAAACGGTATCCTTATCGCGTTCTTCCGTGTGCCGGCCTTCGTCGCAACGCTGGGGTCGCTTTATGTGGCGCGCGGTGTGGCGCTGCTGATGACCAATGGCCTGACCTTCAACAATCTGTCGGGCGATCCAAGCCTGGGCAATACGGGTTTCAACTGGCTGGGCTTCAACCGTATCGGCGGAGTGCCGATCGGTGTGATCGTTCTGGCCGTGGTGGCGATTGCCGCCGGGCTGCTGCTGTCACGCACCGCCTTCGGACGCTGGCTCTATTCATCGGGCGGGAACGAGCGCGCCGCGGAACTGTCGGGCGTGCCGGTGAAGAAAGTGCAGATCACCGTCTATGTGCTGTCCGGTGTCTGTGCGGCCATTGCGGGTCTGGTGCTGTCGTCGCAGCTGACCTCGGCCGGTCCGACAGCCGGAACCACCTACGAACTGACCGCGATTGCGGCGGTCGTGGTTGGCGGTGCTTCGCTGATGGGTGGACGCGGCACGGTGCGGGGCACCTTGCTGGGTGCCTTCGTCATCGGCTTCCTGTCCGACGGGTTGGTGATCATCGGGGTTTCGTCCTACTGGCAGACCGTTTTCACCGGTGCGGTGATCGTTCTGGCCGTGATGCTGAACTCGATCCAATACGGCGGTAAAGCCCGAAAGGGCTGACCGCATCCAAGTTTCGCGCATTCTCGGGCGATCAGACCCGACGCGAAGACCGCCGGGCCACCGGCATAAACCAGAACCAAGGGAGACCTAAGAAATGTTCAAAGTAACCAAACGCGCCCTGCTTGCTGCTGTGGCCTCGCTGCCTTTGATGGCCGGGTCCGCGTGGGCCGAAGGCCTGATCTCGATCATCGTGACCGACCCGGCGAACCCGTATTGGTTCACGGAAGGCGAGGTGGCGAAGGCGACGGCCGAAGAACTGGGCTATGAAGCTACGGTGGCGGCGCACAAGGGCGATACAAATGTTGAATCGAACCTGATTGACGCGGCGATCACCAATGGCGCCAAGGCCATCATTCTTGACCCCGCCAACGCGGATGGTTCGGTCGGGGTCGTGCGCAAGGCAACCGACGCCGGCATCCCGGTGTTCCTGGTCAATGCCGAGATCAACGAATCCGGTATTGCCATCGCGCAGCTGGTGTCGAACAACGCGCAAGGCGCTGCCATCGGGGCCGTGGCCTGGCAGGAACTGGTCGGTGACGAGGCAAAGTATGTCGAGTTCTTCGGCAACCCTGCCGACAACAACGCCGCCACCCGCTCGAACGGTTACAATACCGTGCTAAGTCAGTATCCGGGCCTTGAGAAAGTCGCCCAGGAAGTGGCCAACTGGGACCGCACCCAGGGCTATAACAAGATGCAGTCGATTATTCAGGTGAACCCTGAAATCAACGCTGTCATCTCGGGCAATGATGAAATGGCACTTGGTGCAATTGCGGCGCTGAAAGAGGCCGGTAAGCTTGAAGGTGTGATCGTCGGTGGATTCGATGGATCGCCTGATGCGGTCGAAGCCGTAAAGGCAGGCGAGATGGCCTATACCGTGCTGCAACCTGTTGCGGTCTTCTCACGCGAAGCGGTGATTCAGGCCGATCACTATATCAAGAACGGTGAACCCATGGTGGGTGAAGAAAAGCAGCTTTTTGACTGCCTGCTGATCACGCCGGACAACGTGGCGAACTACACGGCTGCCTTCACGCTGTCGTAACAACCGCCGTTGAGATGGATGGATGGGCGCGCGATATCTTGCGCGCCCATTTTCTGTCTCAGGTCGGAAAGGCCACAAGTCGGTATCGACCGGCATTGCGCTGGTGCATGGCGCAGTCGCCAGCGGACCCACCAAGAATGCACAGTGGCAATAGCTTGTATCGTTTTGCAGGATGGTGGTGTGGAACGTCATGGACCTTTGACTCTGAACCGTCGATTTTCTGAATCAAATCATCAGTGCGTGTCAGGCATTCTTGACCCAAACATCAAGCATTTCTGGCCCGGATTGAAAAGCAGTCGTTCATGTTGCCTGCGGCGAAAACACACTTTGAGCCCATACCTACCAGATTCCTGCGGCCCGACGAATGTCCGCTAATCGATCTAAAGAAGTATTGCGCAAACGCAAGTAATTCCATAATTCATGGAATATGGAAATATTGATTCCCAATCGCCTCACGACGCTTGGTCACCCGCAGCGGCTGGCCGTGTTTCGGCTACTCATGCGTCGCTATCCGGACCGCGTGCCTGCGACCGAGTTGGCGCAAGCACTCGACCTTAAGCCAAATACACTCTCGACCTATGTGAACGCGCTGATGCAGGCGGGGCTGGTCACACAAGAGCGTGTTGGAACCTCCCTGCGCTACGCGATCGACATGGATGCGGCTCGCGAGACGTTCGATTATCTGCTGCGCGACTGCTGC
>JAUHWP010000026.1 GCA_030424645.1 Alphaproteobacteria bacterium | reverse complement strand
CATGTCCAGCACCGGAATGCCTTCGGTGATGCAGACGATCAGTTCCATCTCTGCGTCGATGGCCTCAAGGATCGAGTCCGCAGCAAAGGGCGGCGGCACATAGATCACGGAAGCATTGGCTTCGGTCTTGGCTTTCGCCTCGTGCACCGAGTTGAAGACCGGAAGGTCCAGATGCGTCTGGCCACCTTTGCCCGGCGTCACACCGCCGACCATCTTGGTGCCATACGCAATGGCCTGTTCCGAGTGAAAGGTGCCCTGCGAGCCGGTGAAGCCCTGACAGATGACCTTGGTGTTTTCGTCGATGAGAACTGCCATTGCCTTACCCCTTCACCGCTTTCACGATCTTCTCTGCGCCGTCCGACAGGTTGTCGGCAGCGATCACATCAACGTCTGAATTGTTGATGATGTCTTTACCGGCTTCCACGTTGGTGCCTTCCAGACGTACGACCAGCGGAACCTGCAGGCCCACTTCTTTCACAGCTGCAACCACGCCCTCGGCGATGACGTCACAGCGCATGATGCCGCCGAAGATGTTCACAAGGATGCCCTTTACGTTCGGGTCCGAGGTGATGATCTTGAAGGCTTCGGTCACTTTCTCTTTGGTGGCACCGCCGCCCACGTCAAGGAAGTTGGCAGGCTCGGCACCGTAAAGTTTGATGATGTCCATGGTGGCCATGGCCAGACCGGCACCGTTCACCATGCAGCCGATTTCACCGTCCAGAGCGATGTAGTTCAGGTCGTATTTCGACGCTTCCAGCTCTTTTGGGTCTTCTTCGGTCACGTCGCGCAGCTCGGCGATGTCCGGGTGGCGATAGATGGCGTTGCCGTCGAAGCCGACCTTGGCATCCAGCACCTTCAGATCGCCGCTGTCAGACACGATCAGCGGGTTGATTTCCAGCATCTCCATGTTTTTCTCGGTGAAAGCCTTGTAAAGCTGGCCCATCAGTTTCACGCATTGCTTGACCTGCGCGCCTTCCAGGCCCAGTGCAAAGGCGATGCGGCGGCCGTGGAAGCCCTGGTATCCGGTCGCGGGATCAACCGAGAAGCTCAGGATTTTTTCCGGTGTCGCGGCGGCGACTTCTTCGATGTCCATGCCGCCTTCGGTCGAGCAGACAAACGAAATGCGCGAGGTTTGGCGGTCGACCAACAGAGCGAGGTAGAGCTCGCGCTCAATGCCGGACCCGGCCTCGATATAGATGCGGTTGACCTGCTTGCCCGCCGGACCGGTCTGGTGGGTCACAAGGGTGCGGCCCAGCATTTTCTTGGCTTCCTCGGCGGCTTCCTCCACCGATTTGGTCAGGCGCACACCGCCTTTTTCGCCAGCGCCGGCTTCCTTGAAGGATCCTTTGCCGCGGCCACCTGCGTGGATTTGCGCTTTGACCACCCAAAGGGGGCCGTCGAGTTCACCTGCGGCGGTCTTGGCTTCTTCTGCTCTCAAAACAGCGCGCCCTTCAGAAACGGGGGCACCGTAGGATTTCAGAAGGGCCTTCGCCTGGTATTCATGAATGTTCATGAAATCATCCTATCCAGTTGGTCCATTTGGTCGCGGACACCATGCACAACTGCGCGGATGGTCGAAAACAATTTCTGCTGAAACGGGGGATTTTTGCGCTAAACCTGCTTTTTTGTGATCACACGCTAAAACCTGTGATCACAAAACACGCTGCCTGCACCGAAACACCGGAATTCCCATGATTCTAAAGGTGCTTCGGCAGAATGAAAAAGGGCGCCCCTGAAAAGGGACGCCCGAATTCCGATGACCGGATGATATCAGCCCAGCGAGCTGTCGATCCCTTTGCAGGCCTCGACAAGGCCCTTCACGGCATCGACCGACTTGTCGAACATCGCCTGTTCTTCCTTGTCCAGCTTGATATCGATGACCTTCTCGATCCCGTTGGCACCGATGATGGTCGGAACACCCACATAGAAGCCATCCAGCCCATAGGCGCCGTCGACATAGGCCGCGCAGGGCAGCAGGCGTTTCTGGTCGTGCAGATAGGCTTGTGCCATTTCGATGGCCGAGGCGGCCGGGGCGTAATAGGCCGACCCGGTTTTCAGAAGGCCCACGATCTCGGCGCCGCCATCACGAGTGCGCTGCACGATCGCATCCAGCTTCTCCTGGCTGGTCCAGCCCATGGCCACCAGATCCGGCAGGGGAATGCCGCCAACGGTCGAATACCGGGTCAGCGGCACCATGGTGTCACCATGACCACCCAGAACGAACGCGGTCACGTCGCGCATCGACACGTCGAATTCGACCGACAGGAAGTGACGGAAGCGGGCCGAGTCCAGCACGCCAGCCATGCCGACCACCTTGTTGTGGGGCAGGCCCGAAAATTCGCGCAAGGCCCAAACCATGGCGTCCAGCGGGTTGGTGATGCAGATCACGAACGCATTCGGCGCGTGTTCCTTGATGCCTTCACCGACCGATTTCATGACCTTCAGGTTGATGCCCAGCAGGTCGTCGCGGCTCATCCCCGGCTTGCGCGGCACACCGGCGGTGACGATACACACATCTGCGCCAGCAATGTCGGCATAAGACGTGGTGCCTGACAATGCGGCGTCAAACCCTTCGACGGGTCCGCTTTCCGCGATATCCAGCGCCTTACCCTGCGGGATGCCGTCGGCAATATCAAAAAGAACGACGTCGCCCATTTCTTTCAGTGCAGCAAGGTGAGCAAGCGTGCCACCAATCATGCCGCTGCCGATAAGCGCTATCTTAGGTCTGGCCATGAGGTTGATCTCCGATCAGTTGTTTTCGGGCGCATGGGTAGTCCTAATCCAGTCTTCGCGCAAGGGTGCCGCGCCGCGGCATAACGCGACGCTTGCCCCTGCGCAGCATTCGCGATAGCGCTAAATCACTCGTTTTCCAGCGGTTTGAGGGATGCGCCATGCCCGAGGTTCTGGACCTCACATTCTTTGCCTTTGCAATTCCGGCCGTGATCTTTGCCGGTATTTCCAAGGGCGGGTTCGGCTCGGGCGCGGCCTTTGCGGCAACCCCTTTGCTGGCGCTGATTCTGGAACCGGGGGCGGCCATCGGCCTGATGTTACCCCTGCTGATGCTGATGGATGTGACCGCGCTGAAACCCTATTGGCGCAAGTGGGATACGCCGTCGGCCAAGGCACTGATCCTGGGCGCGGTGCCCGGCGTGACGATTGGCGCGATGCTGTATTCCATCGCCGACCCGGACATTTTTCGCCTGTTGATCGGCCTGATCGCTGTCGGGTTCGTTGCGTTTCAGGCGGCCCGCAGGCGTGGCCTGATCAAACCGGCCGCCCATCCGATGTCGACCACTTTTGGCGGGTTCTGGGGGGTGATCGCGGGGTTCACGAGCTTCATCAGCCACGCAGGCGGCCCCCCGGCGGCGGTGTTTCTGCTGTCACGACGGCTGGACAAGACGACATTTCAGGGCACCACGGTGATCAGCTTCTGGGCCATCAACCTGTTGAAGTTCATTCCCTATTTCGCGCTTGGGATATTCTCGTGGCAAACCGCAAAGGCCGACCTGTTCCTGATCCCCTTTGCCGTGCTCGGCGTCTGGATCGGCGTGCATATGCACCACCGGCTGTCTGAACGCGGCTTTTTTGCCTTCACGTATCTGTTCCTGATCATCACCGGCACCAAACTGATCTGGGAAAGCCTGACCTGACCCGCATATTGGCGGCATCTCCAGGAAATTTCTGCATTGCGGCAAATCCACCCTTGCGAAAAGGTGCGCAGATGTGGTCCCTTGCGCAACAATATTGCGGAGGCTCAGAATCATGTCCACTCGTCCCTATCGTTCCGTTCTCTATATTCCCGCCTCGAAAGAGCGTGCGTTGGAAAAGGCGCGCAGCCTGCCCGCCGATGCGATCATCTTCGACCTTGAGGACGCCGTCGCCCCGGATGCCAAGGTCGAAGCCCGCACGATCCTGAAAGCCGAGCTGGGCAAGGGTGGCTTTGGCAACCGCGCCAGGATCGTTCGGATCAACGGCTTTGATACAGACTGGGGCAAGGATGATGTGGCAGCTTTCGTCGGGGCCGACATAGACGCGATCCTGATGCCGAAGGTGGACTCCGCCGCGCAACTTGACGAACTGGCCGCCCTGATCCCGGATGTCGATCTGTGGGCGATGATGGAAACCCCTATGGGTATGCTGAACGCCGCCGAGATTGCCGCCCACCCGCGCCTGAAGGGGTTCGTCATGGGAACGAACGACCTTGCCAAGGAACTCAACACCCGGTTCCGCGCCGACCGTCTGCCGATGATGGGCGGGCTGCATCTGTGCCTGCTGGCGGCCAAGGCGCATGGGGTGGTGATCGTCGATGGGGTCTATAATGCCTTCAAGGACGAGGACGGATTGCGCGCCGAATGCGAGCAGGGGCGTGATATGGGCATGGATGGCAAAACGCTGATCCATCCCGCGCAACTGGACATTGCCAACACCGCCTTCGCCCCGTCGGAGGCCGAGATCGACCTGGCCCAACGCCAGATCGCTGCGTTTGAGGAAGCCGAGGCATCAGGTCAGGGCGTCGCGGTTGTGGATGGTAAAATCGTCGAAAACCTGCATGTTGTGACGGCAAAATCCATACTCGCCAAAGCGGACGCCATTGCGGAGATGGCGCGCTAAGGCCCAATCGAAGGATCCTTGCCATGACCCTCCTCATCCTTGGAATAGCGCTTTGGTATGCTGGCCATATGTGGAAACGCGCCCTGCCCGACCGCCATGCGGCCATGGGGGACAAGGCAAAAGGTGTCTCGGCGATGCTGCTTCTTGCAAGTGTCGTCCTGATGGTGATCGGTTATCGGGCGACCGAAAGCTTTGATCTGGTGACCTATCCGCCTTTCCTGCGGCACCTGAACAACCTGGCCATTGTCTTTGCGATCTATTTCATGAGCCCCGGCCCGTCGAAAGGCGCCCTGTTTCACAAGATGCGCCACCCGATGCTGACCGGGTTCATCGTCTGGGCCATCGCGCATATCGTGGTGAACCCGGATCCGACCTCGCTTATCCTGTTCGGGGCGCTGACGGTCTGGGCCGTGGCCGAGATCATCGTGATCAATCGCGCCGAGCCGAACTGGACCCCGCACCCCAAGGGCGCGCTGGCCAAGGACGGCATGTTCCTTGCCGCATCAATCGTCCTGACGCTGGTCATCGGGTTCATCCACGGGCTGATCGGCCCCTCGCCATTCGGGATGTGACATATGAAACTGTATCGCCTGCTGACCGACGATGACACCTCGGCCTTTTGTCACAAAGTGACTGCCGCCCTGAACAAGGGGTGGGAGCTGCATGGCGACCCTGCCTATGCCCATGACGCCACGACCGGTCAGATGCGATGTGCGCAAGCTGTGGTGAAGGTCGTTCCCGGCGATTACACCCCCGACACCAAACTGGGAGATTACTGATGACCCCGCCTGCCAAGACCAACCCCGGCCGCTTTTTCGAAGATTACAAGCTGGGGGATGTGATCGACCACGCCGTGCCGCGCACCGTGGCGGAAGGTGAAAGGGCGCTGTATCACGCGCTTTATCCCGCCCGTCATGCGCTTTATTCCTCGGACGAATTCGCGGGAAATTGCGGTCTGGAAGGGTCACCGCTGGATGACCTGATCGCCTTCCATGTGGTGTTCGGCAAGACGGTTCCCGATATTTCACTGAACGCCGTGGCCAATCTGGGCTATGCCGAAGGGCGCTGGCTGAAACCGGTCTATCCGGGCGACACGTTGCGGTCATCCTCGGAGGTGATTGGGCTGAAGCAGAACTCCAACGGCAAATCGGGCGTGGTCTGGGTGCGCACGCGCGGGGTGAACCAGATGGACGAACCGGTGCTGGAATATGTCCGCTGGGTCATGGTGCGCAAAGGCAATACCGATGCACCTGCCCCTGACACCGTGATCCCCACGCTTAAATCCTCGCTGGACGCCAGCGATCTGATCATCCCCGAAGGTCTGTCCTTCGAAGATTACGACTTCACACTGGCGGGAGAGCCGCATCGCTGGGACGATTACGAGGTGGGCGAGAAGATCGATCATGTCGATGGCGTCACCGTCGAAGAAGCCGAACACATGATGGCCACCCGGCTGTGGCAGAACACCGCCAAGGTGCATTTCGACGCCACCTTCCGGCCCGACGGGCAGCGGCTGATCTATGGCGGGCATGTGATTTCGATGGCGCGGGCCTTGTCCTTCAATGGCTTGGCAAACGCGCAGATGATCGTCGGGCTGAATGGCGGGGCACATGCCAACCCCTGTTTCGCAGGCGACACGATCCGCGCCTGGTCCGAGGTGCTGGACAAGGCAGATACCGACGCCCCGGGTGTGGGCGCGGTGCGCTTGCGTCTGGTCGCGGTGAAGCACGGCGCGCCCGCGTATGCGCTGAAGGGCGAGGATGACAAATATCATCCCGATGTCATGCTGGATCTGGATTACTGGGCACTGATGCCGAAATAGCTTCCCCGTGGCCCAAACCGACGCAGGCCGGCGGGGCCGACACGCGGTATCGCGGCTGGTTTCCCTTATACTTTCAGTCGGATATAGCGCGCATATCTATGTGATCACAAGATTATTTTTTGTGATCACAAGGTAGATATTTCACCGTTGTTAGCGCAATTTCCCCCAGTTTTCCCATCCATAACGCGTGACTCTGCCGGGTAAATGACGTTATTGCTGTCTCTGAAGTCGCAACAGACAGAAGGAGGCCGCCATGGCCGACGTGAATAGGGGCAACCGCCCCCTTTCCCCGCACTTGCAGATTTACCGTCCGCAGCTGACCTCCATGACCTCGATTTTCGCCCGGATCACCGGCGTGGCCCTTCTGGGAGCGGCGATCCTGGTCGTGTGGTGGTTCATCGCGGCGGCGATGGGGCCAGGGTATTATGACATTGTGAACGGCCTGATGACCTCGTTCATCGGGGATGTGATCATGTTCCTGGCACTCTGGGCCTTGTGCTATCACGCGCTGTCGGGCCTGCGGCACCTGATCTGGGACATCGGCATCGGCCTTGACGTTCCCACCGCCGAAAAGATGGGGCTGGGCGTCATCTTCGGCTCTGTCATTCTGGCGATCATCGTCGCCATCATCGTTTAAGGGGGCGAAGATGCATTACCTGACCGACCGCAAACGCGCCGAGGGCAAGGGGGCTTCCGGCTCTGGCACCGAAAACTTCTGGGGTCAGGCGATTTCCGCCGTTGGCCTGCTGATCCTGATGCCGCTGTTTGCCCTGACCTTCGGCAGCGCGCTTGGCCTTCCCTATGAAGAAGCCATCGCCTATTACCACCGTCCCTTCCCCGCCATCGTCGCCGCCATGACGCTTGTGACCGCGATGGTGCATTTCCGTCATGGCATCCAGGTGGTGATCGAGGATTATTCGCGCGGCGTGACCAAGAAGGCGCTGGTGATCCTCAGCACGGCGCTGGCCTATACAACTCTTGCGGTTGGCCTTTACGGCCTTGCCCGCATCGCCTTTTAAGACCGGAGAGCAACCCAAATGGCAGCTTACGAATACGAAACGCACGAATATGACGTGGTCGTGGTCGGTGCCGGCGGCGCTGGTCTGCGCGCCACGCTTGGCATGGCCGAACAGGGTCTGCGCACCGCTTGCGTGACCAAGGTCTTCCCGACCCGCTCACACACTGTCGCCGCACAGGGCGGCATCGCCGCGTCCCTGTCCAACATGGGCCCGGACAACTGGCAGTGGCACATGTATGACACGGTCAAAGGCTCGGACTGGTTGGGCGACACGGATGCGATGGAATACCTGGCCCGCGAAGCCCCCAAGGCGGTGTACGAGCTTGAGCATTACGGCGTCCCCTTCTCGCGCACCGAGGAAGGCAAGATTTACCAGCGCCCGTTCGGCGGCCACACCACCGAATTTGGCGACGGCCCCCCCGTGCAGCGCACCTGTGCCGCTGCCGACCGCACCGGCCACGCGATCCTGCACACGCTCTATGGTCAATCGCTGAAGAACAACGCGGAGTTTTATGTCGAGTATTTCGCCATCGACCTGATCATGTCCGAAGACGGGCAGTGTCAGGGTGTCGTCTGCTGGAAACTGGACGATGGCACGATGCACGTGTTCAACGCCAAGATGGTGGTTCTGGCCACCGGCGGTTACGGACGCGCGTTCTTCTCGGCGACCTCGGCCCATACCTGCACCGGCGACGGCGGTGGCATGGTGGCGCGCGCGGGGCTGGCCCTGCAAGATATGGAATTCGTGCAGTTCCACCCGACCGGCATCTATGGGTCAGGCTGTCTGATCACCGAGGGGGCGCGCGGCGAAGGCGGCTATCTGGTGAACAGCGAAGGCGAGCGGTTCATGGAGCGTTACGCGCCCCAGTATAAAGACCTTGCCCCCCGCGATTACGTGTCGCGTTCGATGACCATGGAAATCCGTGAAGGGCGCGGTGTGGGTGCCGAGAAAGACCACATCTTCCTGCATCTCGATCACCTGCCTGCCGAGGCACTGGCCGAACGCCTGCCCGGCATCTCGGAAAGCGCCAAGATCTTTGCCGGTGTCGACGTGACCAAGGAACCGATCCCGGTTCTGCCGACCGTGCATTACAACATGGGTGGCATTCCCACCAACTATTGGGGCGAAGTGCTGAACCCGACCAAGGACGACCCGACCGCTGTCGTGCCCGGCCTGATGGCCGTCGGTGAAGCGGGATGCGCCTCGGTGCACGGGGCGAACCGCCTTGGCTCGAACTCGCTGATCGACCTTGTGGTCTTTGGCCGCGCTGCCGCGATCCGCGCTGGCAAGGTCGTGGATGCCGACGCGGCCAACCCGGTTCTGAATCAGGCATCGGTCGACAAGGCCTTCGACCGCTTCGACAACCTGCGCAACGCAAGCGGCGCAGTGCCAACCGCCGAGCTGCGCCTTGAGATGCAGAAGACCATGCAGGCCGACGCCGCCGTCTTCCGCACCGCCAAGACGCTGAAGGAAGGCGTCGAGAAGATGACCAAGGTTGCCGCCAAGCTGGACGATCTGGCGGTCACGGATCGGTCGCTGATCTGGAACTCGGACCTGATGGAAACGCTGGAGCTGACGAACCTGATGCCCAACGCGCTGGCCACCATCCACGGCGCCGAAGCCCGCCACGAAAGCCGCGGCGCCCACGCGCACGAGGATTTCCCCGAGCGCGATGACAAGAAATGGCGCGTCCACACGGTCAGCCGCGTCGATGGCACCAAGGTCGATCTGAGCTATCGCCCCGTCATCACAGACCCGCTGACCACCGAGAAAGAGGGTGGTATCGCCTTGAAGAAAATCGCGCCCAAGGCGCGGACGTTCTAAGGAGGACACGACATGGTTCAATTCAGACTTCCGAAGAACTCGACCATCCGCACGGGCAAGACCTGGCCCAAGCCACAAGGCACCGCCAATGTCCGCAAGTTCCAGATCTATCGCTGGACGCCGGATGACGGGGAAAACCCGCGTGTCGACACCTATTTCGTCGATATGGATACCTGCGGTCCGATGGTTCTGGACGCGCTGATCAAGATCAAGAACGAGATTGATCCGACCCTGACCTTCCGCCGGTCCTGCCGCGAAGGCATCTGCGGGTCCTGCGCGATGAATATCGACGGGATCAACACGCTGGCCTGTATCTATGGCATGGACGAGATCAAGGGTGACGTGAAGATCTATCCCCTGCCGCACATGCCGGTGGTGCGCGACCTGATCCCGGACCTGACGCATTTCTATGCTCAGCACGCCTCGATCATGCCGTGGCTGGAAACCAAGACCAACCGCCCGGCGAAGGAATGGAAGCAGTCGATCGAAGACCGCAAGAAGCTGGACGGTCTTTATGAATGCGTCATGTGCGCCAGCTGCTCGACCTCGTGCCCCAGCTATTGGTGGAACGGGGATCGGTATCTTGGACCCGCTGCGCTTCTGCATGCTTATCGCTGGATCATTGATTCACGTGACGAAGCGACCGGCGAACGTCTGGACGAGTTGGAAGATCCGTTCAAGCTTTATCGCTGCCACACCATCATGAACTGCGCCAAGACCTGTCCGAAAGGTCTGAACCCGGCCAAGGCGATTGCGTCGATCAAGAAGATGATGGTCGAACGCAGGCTCTGATGGAGCATATCGCTCATGCGATCCTGTTGGCCGCCCTTGCCGGGGCGGCCATGCCTTTGGGCGCATGGCTGGCAGGGTTTGACCGTGTTCTGCCCGGCCCGCTGCGAAACGAAGCCAACCATTGGATCATGGCCTTCGGTGCGGGCGCGTTACTGTCCGCCGTTGCCCTTGTCCTGATCCCCGAGGGGATCGCACGCGTGCCCGGCCTTGTGGCGCTTCTGCCGGTGGGTCTTGGGGCGCTTGCAGCACTTGCGGCGGATATTGTCCTGTCGCATCGGGGTGGGTCCAGGGCCCAGTTCATGGCGATGCTGATGGATTTCATCCCCGAAGCCATCGCAATGGGTGCAATCCTGACAGCCGATCCCAACCTTGCGGTATTGCTGGCCATCCTGATCGGGGCGCAAAACCTGCCCGAAGGGTTCAACGCAGATCGCGAACTTTCGGTGTCTTCCGCGACGCCGCGCGGCAAACGCCTGTTGCTGTTTGTCGCGCTGGTGCCTGCGGGGCCGATTGCAGCGCTATTGGGCATCACGTTGCTGTCCGGGTGGCCTGCGCTGCTGGGCGTGCTGATGCTGTTTTCGGCGGGCGGCATCCTTTACCTGATGTTTCAGGACATCGCCCCCCAAGTGCCGGTGGACCGTCACTGGTCGCCGCCCTTAGGGGCAATATTGGGTTTTGCATTCGGGTTGGGCGGGCATATCCTGACCCTATGACAGGGTATTCCGGTACGCCCTTGGCGAAAAAGCTTGGCCTGAAAGACGGCCAGCGAGTGGCGTGGCTGAACCGCCCCGCCGCGCAGGATCATCTTGTCACAAGCCGCGCTTTTGTCGCGGTCGACGACGTTACGGCCGGGGGGCTGACCGGTCCCTATGACCTGATCCACATGTTCACCGACAGCCGGACGGATTTCGAGACCGCGTTGCCAAACCTGCTCGCGGCGCTGGACAAGGATGGGATGATCTGGATTTCGTGGCCCAAGAAAGCGTCAAAACGGCCCACGGACATGACCGAGGATGTGATCCGCGATGTCGCGCTTCGAACAACGCTGGTGGACGTGAAGGTCTGCGCGGTGGATGACATCTGGTCCGGCCTGAAACTGGTGATCCGCAAGGAACATCGCGTGGCACATGGCTGAAGATCATTCCCGTGCCCGAAGCACCCGCGCTGGTCGGATGGAAAGCGGCCGCCACGCGTATAGCAATCCGGCCAGTATGGTGGCGATCACCCCGCCCATCACGATGGCAAGGGCATTGGCGGCATCGAAGGCGAACCGCTCTTCCATGATGTAGTGGGTCACGGCCCATCCGGCCAAACCACCTGCCAGCACCGCAACCGCCCCCGCCGCGGCGCCCAGCACCGCCGAGCGGATGGCGAAATTCATCAAGATCGCTGCCCGCGTTGCCCCAAGCGTCTTCAACACCGCCGCCTCATAGGTTCGCGCCCGCTCCCCCGCCGCCGCGGCCCCCATCAAGACGACAAACCCGGTCAGAAGCGTCGCCAGCGCGCCATAGGTGATCGCGGCGGCCACCTGCCCCATGATCCCCGTCACCTGCGTGATCGCGTCCCGCACCGAAATCAGGGTGATGTTCGGATAGGCCCGGCCAAGGTCGCGCAGGATCGCCCCCTCGCCCGCCACATCGGAATAGATCGTGGCGATATAGCTGTGCGGGGCACCGGCCAGCGCCGAGGGGTTCATGGTCATCACGAACCCCATCCCGGCCTGGCTGAAATCGACCTCGCGCAGGCTGGTGATCTTGCCGGTGATGTCACGACCCAGGATATTCACGGTCAGCATGTCGCCGATCCCGATACCCATTTCCCGCGCCTCTTCAGCGGCGAAACTGATCTGGGGTGGACCTTGATAGTTCTCGGGCCACCATTCACCCTCGACCACCGTGGTGCGGGTCGGGGTCTCGGAATAGGTCAGGCCGCGGTCGCCGCGCACCACCCAATGCCCGCCCGCCACCTCGCGGGCCGGGCGGTCGTTGATCTTGGTGATCATCCCGCGCAGCATCGGCGCGGTGTCAAGGCGGCTGACCAGCGGGTCGCCCTCAAGCCGGGCGGTCACGCCGTCGATCTGGTCAGGCTGGATGTCGACCACGAAGAAGCTGGGGGCGACATCCGGCAGGTCGCGCGCAATCGCGCCGCGCAGGTTGTTGTCGATCTGTCCGACGGCGGCCAGAACCGCCAGGCCAAGCCCCAGCGACAGGACGACCGCCCCCGCTTCACCCCCCGGTCCGCCAACAGCCCCCAGCGCCATGCGCAGGGTGGGGCGACCCCGCATGGACTTGCGGTGCCCGACCCAGCGGGCCGCCCGACGCACACCAAGCCCGGTCAGGACCAGCGCGGCGAAGGCACCGGCCAGCCCCACAAAGCTCCACATCGCAAGGCGCGGCATCCCGGACAGGGTCGCGGCGGACCAGATCAGAACCGCAAGGATGGCCACGCACAGGCCGATGAACAACGGGCGTGGCAGGCGACTGCGCCCAAGGGCAGCATCGCGAAACAACGCTGCGGCCTTCACATCCTCGGTCCGGGCCAGCGGCCACAGGGTGAACAAAAGCGCAGCAAGCACACCGTAAAGCGCCGCTTCGGCAAGCGGGCGCGGATAGACCGAGATTTCAGCCGCGATGGGAAGCGCTGCGTCGATCAACGGCGACAGCGCCAGCGGCACAACCGCCCCCAGAAGCAACCCAATCGCCAGCCCGATCACGGTTAGAACCCCGATTTGCAGGAAATATGTAAGAAAGATCGTTGATCTGGTGGCTCCGAGCGCCCGCAAAATCGCAATTGTACTGGTCTTACCGTCCAGATAGGCGCGCACGGCGGCCGAGATTCCAACCCCGCCCACTGCCAGCCCGGCCAATCCAACCAGCACGAGAAAGGCCCCCAGCCGATCGACAAGCCGCCGCATCCCCGGCGCCCCGTTGCGGGCATCCTGCCACCGTGCGCCGTTCGGCTCCAGCATGGGCATCGTGGCCGCATAGAGCGCATCAAGGCTTTGCCCCTCGGCCAGACGCAGCTTGTAGTGGCTGTTGAACAGGGTGCCGTCGGCCAACAGACCCGACCCGTCCAAAGCCACCTGCCGCACGATGGTGCGGGGGCCAAGCCCGAAGCCGCCGCTGGCGTTGTCGGGTTCCTTCACCAGTTCGGCCATCAGGACGAACTCGACCTCGCCCAGATGGAAGCTGTCACCAAGGGACAGGCCCAGCCGGTCGATCAGAAGGTCATCCATCACCGCACCGGGTCGCCCATCCTGCCCGTCCAGCGCAGCGGACAGACCTATCGGCGGGGACAGTTCGACCGCCCCCACCAGTGGATAGGCGTCATCGACGGCCTTGATCTGCGTCAGCCCGCGTTCATCGCCAACCACCGCCATCGACCGGAAATCGGCCATCACGGTCATATCCGCGCTTTCTGCGCGCAGCAGTTCAGCCTCGGCCTGATCTGCGAAGCGATAGGTGAACGATACCGAGGCATCGCCCCCCAAAAGCACCGCCCCCTGTGTTGCCAGACCGGCGCGAAGCCCTTCACGGACGCTGCCCACCCCAGCGATGGCAGCCACACCCAGCACGAGGCAGGCCAGAAAAATGCGAAAGCCACGCATACCGCCGCGCATCTCGCGCCGGGCCAGACGCAGCGCCATGGTCAGCGACCGCATCATTGAAGCACCCCGTCCTGGATCTGAACGATCCGGTCACAGCGTTCCGCCAGATCGGGCGCGTGGGTCACAAGGATCAGCGTCGCACCATGCCGGTCGCGCAGCCCGAACAACAGGTCCATGATCGCCGCGCCCGTCTTGCCATCCAGATTGCCGGTAGGCTCGTCCGCCAGCAGGATTTCGGGCCGGGGGGCGGCGGCACGGGCCAGGGCCACGCGCTGTTGTTCCCCGCCCGACATCTGGCTTGGATAGTGGTCCAGCCGATGCGACAGCCCGACCGCGTTCAGTTCTTCCCTCGCGCGTTCAAACGCATCTGGCGCGCCCGCCAGTTCCAGCGGCGTCGCCACATTCTCCAGCGCCGTCATCGTCGGGATCAGGTGGAAAGACTGAAACACCACCCCCATATGGTCCCTGCGGAACCGGGCCAGATCGTCTTCGCCCATGGCGCTGAGGTCCTGCCCCAGCACGGTCACACCGCCGCTGCTGGCCTGTTCAAGCCCGCCCAACACCATCAGGAGCGATGACTTGCCGGACCCCGACGGCCCCGTCAGCCCCAATGTCTCGCCCGCCATGACGGTCATATCTATCCCCTTGAGGATCTCGGTCCGACCGGCATTATGGCCAAGTGTAAGGCGGGCGTCGGTCAGGGAAATGATCGGCTCTGGCATCGGAAATCCTGTAAGGGGTAAGACATGGTGATCTCACGTGGATATGGGGTTTTGACCCGGTTTCTCAAGTGCTTGACTGCAATCATGTTTCTGTCCGGTATGGCACAGGCAGGCGATGTCACGATCCTTGCCCTTGGCGACAGCCTGACCGCCGGATACGGGTTGCCGCAACAAGACGGGTTCGTGCCCCGGCTTGAGGCATGGTTGAACGACCATGGCGCCGATGCGACCGTCGTCAACGGTGGCGTATCCGGCGACACGGCTGCGGGCGGTGCCGCACGGCTGGGTTGGGTCCTGACCGACGAGGTCGACGTCGTTCTGGTGGCGCTTGGGGCCAATGACATGTTGCGCGGTATCGACCCACAGACGACCCAGGCCAATCTCGATACCATATTGTCCGAGCTGGATGCGCGCGGCCTGCCTGCCTTGCTGATCGGTATGCCCGGCCCGGCCAATTTCGGCGCAGCCTATAAAACCGAGTTCGAACAGATGTTCGTTCAGCTTGCGCAGGATCACGGCGTTGCGCTCTATCGGAATTTTCTGGCCGGATTGACCGATATTGCCGGGTCGGCAAATGGCGCGCTGCAATACCTGCAACCCGACGGTCTGCACCCGACGGCGCAGGGCGTTTCCCTGATCGTCGACGCAATGGGTCCGGCGGTGCTAGCAATCCTGCCCTGACGGCTGGCAGGCGGCACCTTCGGCCACATCGACACCCATCTGTTGCACATTGCGCTGGCTTGCAATGGCAACCTCACTTTCAGACAGGTTTTGGCCCGAAAACCTATCCCTAGTGACACCTGTTCGTCCCCGGTTCGCTGTGCGACTGTTGCGCCCCAAAACCCGGTCTGGGCCAGGACCGCCACACATCGCGAAGCGGAGCACCGCTGTGACAATCCTGTTATTGACAGAGGACCTTGCGATCGAACGCAGGTTCACATCTGTTTTGAAGCTGGGCGGTGACGTCCCGTTGCGTGTCTGCACGACCGCGCAAGAGGCAGAAAGCCTGCTGCTTCAGCACACCGATATAGAGATTGTGGCGGTGGATTTCGGCACGCCGGGGTTGGGCGGGTTGAAGGCCATGACCCGTCTGGCCAAGGCACGCCGCGACACCCGGGTGGTGCTTCTGATGCACGCCCCTTCACTGACGATTGCCCGGCAGGCGTTGCGCCTTGGCGTGGCGGCCTGCATTCCGGCCGTCCTGTCGAACAGCGATCTGCAAGCGGCCCTGACCCTGGCAAAGGGGCGCAACGATCTGATCGTGCTGCCGCCCGGTATCATGTCGGGATCAGGCAAGAAGAACCTGTTGTCCCGGCGCGAGGAACAGATTCTGGCACTTCTGTGCGACGGTCAGCAAAACAAGGAAATCGCGCATACGTTCGGCATTCAGGAAGTGACCGTGAAGATGCATATGCGGTCGGTGATCCGCAAGCTGGGGGCCCGCAACCGAACCCACGCGGCGATGATCGCGCGGGATCGCGGGTTGGTATGAACCGCCGTCAGTCTTCCGGCGGGGCGTCATCCCACCGATCGTTCAGGATCCGGTGACTGTCGCCTTCCGGGTCTTCATATTGTTCGCTTTTCAGGGTCCAGAAAAACGCGGCCAGTCCAAGGCCGCCCAGTAAAAGCGAAACAGGGATCAGATAGACCAGCACGTTCATGGATTACCCTTTCTTCAGCCGAAGCGCGTTCAGTGACACGGTCACGGACGAGGTCGACATCGCCAGAGCCGCCGCCAGCGGGGTGGCCAGCCCGATCAGGGCAATGGGGATCGCAATCGCATTGTAACCCGCCGCGATGGCGAAGTTTTCCTTGATCCGGCGCCGGGCCGCTTTCGACATGTCAATGGCACCGGACAGGGGTTCCATCGACTGGCCCAGAAGCACGATGTCGGACACCACCCGCGCCGCCTCCAACGCCGAGGCGGGCGAGATCGAGACGTGCGCCGCCGCCAGCGCCGCGGTGTCATTCAGACCGTCACCGACCATCAGAACCTTCCTGCCCGCCTTGCCCAGACGGGCGACATATTCGGCCTTGTCTTCGGGCAAGGTGTCGGCCTTCCAATCCTCGATGCCCACGCGCCCGGCAATATCCGCAACCGCCGCAGGCACATCGCCGGAAATCAGCGTGATGCCCATCCCCTTGGCCTTGAGCGCTGCTATCGCCTGTTCAACACCGGGGCGCAGCGCATCGGTGAAGGTGAAGGCCACAGGTTTCGCACCAGAAACCGCCAGATAGGTCGCCGTCTGCCCAACCGCGTTGGCGCCCAGCCATTCTGCACGCCCCAGGCGCACGATCTTGCCCTGCCATTTACCCTCGATCCCCTTGCCCGGCACCTCGCTTACCTGTGTCACATCGGCAGGCTGCACACCGGCGGCCCGCGCCGCTTGTGCCAGCGATTGAGCCAGGGGGTGGCTTGACCCCTCGGCCAGCGCCAGGGCGATCTCAAGATCGCGCGGTTTGTGGCGCGACAGCGCGTCCAGCGCGGGCTTGCCCTCGGTCAAGGTGCCGGTCTTGTCGAAGACGACGTGATCGACCTCGGCCAGACGTTCCATGGCGGTCGCGGATTTCAACAGCATTCCCTGCTTGAACAACCGCCCCGACGCGGCCGTGGTGACCGCAGGCACCGCAAGGCCCAGCGCACAGGGGCAGGTGATGATCAGGGTCGCCACGGCAATGTTCATCGCCATGCGCCAGTCGCCGGAATACCAGAACCAGAACAGGAACGCGGCAAGCGCCAGAAGATGAACCACCGGCGCATAGACCGCCGCCGCCTTGTCGGCCAGCGACGTATAGCGATTGCGCGCGGTTTCCGCGATGGCCACAAGGTCCGCCATCCGGTGCAACGAGCTGTCGCGCCCCGCCGCCGTCACCCGCACCGTCAGGGGGCCGGTCAGGTTCACCTCGCCCGCCGATACGATACTGTCCAAAGCCGCCGCCACCGGCAGGCTCTCGCCAGTCAAAAGCGAGCGGTCAAGCTCACTTTCCCCGGTAACGACGATCCCGTCCACCGGCACGCGCGCACCGGGCACGACGCGCACGATATCGCCCGGGGCAAGATCGGCGACCGAGACCTGCTCGTCCGCCTGCCCATCGACCACGCGGGCGGCGCGGGGCACTTCAAGGGCGGCCAGTTCCTCGGCCGCCGACCGCGCAACGGCACGGGTGCGGTAATCCAGATACCGCCCGGCCAACAGGAAGAAGGTCAAGGACAGTGCCGCATCGAAATAGGCGTGTTCGCCCGAATGCATGGTCTCGTAAAGCGACATGCCCAGCGCCAGCAGGATTGCCAGCGAAATCGGCACGTCCATGTTCAGCCGGCCCACCCGAAGCGCCGACCACGCCGACCGGAAAAAGACCTGGCTGGAAAACCCGATGGTCGGAATGGCGATGGCTGCACTGATCCAGTGAAACAGGTCGCGCGTTGCATCGGTGGCGCCTGACCAGACCGCAACACTCAGCAGCATCACATTCATCATGGCGAACCCCGCCACGCCCAGCCGCATCAACAGGTCTTTGCCCTGCTTGTCCGTCGCGGTCGAGGTCAGTTGGCCGGGGTCAAGTTCATAGGCTTCAAAGCCGATGCCGGTCAGGTAATCCGCCAAGGGTTGCGCCTCGACCCCCGGGTCCACATCCACGGTGGCGCGTTTCAGGGTCAGGTTCACGCGCGCCGCCCGGACCCCCGGTTGCGCGGCCAGCCCGCGTTCGACCCCGGCAATGCAGGCGGCACAATAGATTTGTGGCAAGGACAGCATGACGCGCTGTGCCTCCATCCCGTTGCCGTGATACCCCTTCCCGGCTTGCGCTTCGGCAAGCGGCGCCGCATCACAGGCGGGACAGGCAGAAATCCGGGTGGCCATGGCTGTGTTTCCTTGTCTGCGATCAGATCGGGGCTATCTGGTCAGGATATGTATGGGGATACGGCGCTGGAAACTGGTGCCATCCTCCGCCACCACATTCAGACGCAGGTTCCAGTTGCCTTCACCCAGCTTCCCAACCTGCGCCAGATAGACGCCGTTCGATCCCTGGCTGAACTCCGGTTCCTGATCCTCTTTCACATGGGTTGCCCGCCCCAAGAGGCCATAGATGGATTTGACCGTGACCGGATCACCTGCCCGGTCACGGATATCGAGCACCAGGGTTTCGCCGTCCACATCGACCGCAACATCCCATCCCAGCGCCTCTTGTGCCGCCTTCTGCACATCAAACTGCTGGCTGGCGACATAGGAGTTCTTGGTCTCAAGCCCCGGAAACGTGCCGATGGCCGAATAGGCCATGAATACATTCACGCCGATGATCACGGCAAAGGCCGAAACCACGATAGCAAGAACATGCTTGCCGGTCAGTTCGAACTCTTTCTTCTCGGACGGATTGGCCATGTCCCTAGCGCCCCCTGCCGTTGAATACGGTATCCAGGTGAACGCGGTCCCCCGTGACCCCGTCCACGATCCAAAGGCGCAGCTCGGTGCGGTCGGTGCGTGCCGCCTCGGACCCCGCAGGCGCGATCACATAGACCCGTTGCTTTGCCTCGGTGTCAGCCGGTGCCACCAGCACAAGCTCGTTGCTACCTTCAAGCTCGATCATCATATCACTGTCATCGGCAAGCGAGAAGTAATAGGGCCATTCTTCGCCATGGCGGTTGCGCACACCCACGTCATAGGTGTTGCGGATCGCCCCGTCAGACAGGGTGACATAGGTCGGGTTGCGGACCGGGCGCACCGTCACGTCCACTTTCGGACGCACGAACAACGCCACCGTCAGGGCGACCCCGACCAAGGCCCAAAGCGCGGTGTAAAGAAGCGTGCGCGGGCGCAGCAGGTGCTTGATCACCGGGATCTTCTCGTTCCCCGCACGTTCATAAGCTTCGTCTTTCAGGGCCAGATAGTCGATCAGGCCACGCGGTTTGCCAACCTTCTCCATCATCTCGTCACAGGCGTCGATGCACAAAGCGCAGGTGATACATTCCAGTTGCTGACCGTCGCGAATGTCGATCCCCATCGGGCAGACATTGACGCAGGCATTGCAGTCGATGCAGTCGCCCAGATCCTCGCGATTCTTGCCCTTGCCGCGCGGTTCGCCCCGCCAGTCGCGATAGGCGATGGTGATCGTGTCCTCGTCCATCATTGCGGCCTGAATGCGCGGCCACGGGCAGGCATAGATGCAAATCTGTTCGCGAGCGATCCCCCCGAAGAAGAAGGTCGTCAGGGTCAGAACCAATACGGTCGAATAGGCCAGCGGATGGGCATTGCCCGTGACCAGGTCGACCAGCAAGGTGGGCGCATCGGCGAAATAGAACACCCACGCGCCACCGGTCGCCACCGCGATCATGATCCAGAGCGCGAACTTGATCAGCCGTTTGCGGATCTTCTCGGCGTTCCAGTTCTGTCGGTGCAGGCGCAGGCGCGCGTTCCGGTCGCCTTCGACCCAGCGTTCGACAAGGATGAACAGGTCGGTCCAGACCGTCTGCGGACACGCATAGCCGCACCAGACACGCCCGGCGGCCGAGGTGAACAGGAACAGGCCCAACCCCGCCATGATCAACAGACCCGCGATGAAATAGAATTCATGCGGCCAGATCTCGATCCAGAAGAAATAGAACCGGCGGTTGGCCATATCGACCAGAATGGCCTGATCGGGCAGGTTCGGTCCCCGGTCCCAACGGATCCACGGCGCCAGGTAATAGATGCCAAGCGTGATGCCCATGATCCACCATTTCAGGCTGCGAAACGTGCCCTTCACCCGCTTGGGAAAGATTGGCTCGCGCGGGGCGTAAAGCTGTTCGGGGGCGTCAGACATGGAGAGATTCCAATCCTGCTTGTCGGGTTGCCTTGAGACCTAAGAATTATTCTACATTGCAGCCTTGATGTGGATCAAAGATTTTGGCCGCGCCGTTCAGAGGATTCCGGTCTGGTCATTGATTATTATCAAGCCTTCGAAATGTCACAGCGCCATCCCGTCGCAGTCGGTCAATTGGCCGCACCTTTTGTCGTGCGACGGCACCGGCTGTTTTCGAAACCACGCCGAGAAAGTGAAAAGCCCGGCTGCGCATCGGCAACCGGGCTTTCTGTCAGGTGGCACCGACCCCGGAGAAACGCGCGAACAGGATCAGGGGTCGGTGCCGTTGACCGGGGAGTGAGGCCCCGGGTCTCGTGGGTTGGCCGGAGGCTTATTCGCCGCCGCCCAACTGGTGTACATATGCCGTGACGGCGTTGATCTGGCTGTCCGTCAGCTTGCCGCTCCAGGCTGGCATGACGCCAAACGGTCCGTTGGACACGATCTCGGTGATCTCGTCCTTGCTGTCGCCATAAAGCCAGATCGCATCGGTCAGGTTCGGCGCACCCTGGCTGCGATCACCGGTGCCGTCTTCCATGTGGCAAGAGGTGCAGTTGTCGGCAAAGACGGTGGCCCCATCGGCAGCCAGCGCCATATCGGCATCGGGCTGGGTCACGGGCGACAGCGACATGGCATAATTCACCACCTGTGCAATCTCTTCATCGCTCAGGTAATCGTCGCCGAAGGCCGGCATTTCCGAATAGCGGGTATCGTCGTCATCTTCCGAACGAATGCCGTGCTGCACGGTCATCTGGATGTCTTCCAGCGCACCGCCCCACAACCAGTCATTGTCCAAGAGGTTGGGATAGCCCACGTTGCCAGCCGCACCCGAGCCGTGACATTGCGAACAGAAGGTCGCAAAGGTCGCACGGCCGGATTGGATCGCATAGTTGTGCAGATCGCTGCCCTGCTCCAGCGTGGTCAGATCGGCCGATGCAAGCTGCGCTTCCAGCTCGCCGTTCATGGCTGTGAAACGGTCGATCTCGGCAGCGACTTCGGCCCGGGTCGAAAAGCCCAGATAGCCAGCCGTGGCCCCCTTGATCAGCGGCCATGCGGGATAGGCGATGGTATACCAGACGCCCCAGACGATGGTTGCATAGAAGACCCAGACCCACCAACGGGGCAAGGGGTTGTTGAACTCCTGGATACCATCCCATTCGTGGCCGGTCGTTTCGACCTCTTTCTTTTCAACAGGTTTCTTACTCATTGCCGCAACTCCTTTCGAGCTGAGCGCCCGGGCACGTCCCGGTCACCGGCAGGTTTGTCATCGTGGCGGAAGGGGATGTTGGCGGTGTCGTCATGCACCTTGCGGCTGCCCGGACGAAACGCCCAGGCAACAACGCCAAGGAAAAACACGAACATGGCCAGAAGCACCCAGCTGTCAGCGATTTCGCGAAGCAGAGAATAGGTGTCCATTATCCCAGCTCCTTACCGGCTTGCGTCAGGTGTGAAGGTCGAGAAATCGACCAACGTGCCCAACATCTGCATATAGGCGATCAAGGCGTCCATTTCCGAAACACCGGGCGCGCCGTCAAAGTTGCGCACCTGCGCCTTCGGATAGCGTGCCAGAAGGCCATCATAATCGCTGTCAGGATCGGCCTGGGCCAACCAGTCGGCTTCGGCGTTCTCCATCTGCTCGTCGGTGTAAGGCACACCAACGATCTGATTGGCTTTCATCAGGTCTTCGATATAGGTCGGCTCGATCAGACGATCCGCCAGGAAGGCATATTTCGGCATGACCGATTCCGGCACGACCGACTGCGGATCTTTCAGGTGATCCACATGCCATTCGTCCGAGTAGCGGCCACCGACGCGGGCAAGGTCCGGCCCGGTCCGCTTCGATCCCCACTGGAACGGGTGGTCATACTGACTTTCCGCGGCCAGCGAGTAATGGCCATAACGCTCTACCTCGTCGCGCATCGGGCGGATCATCTGCGAGTGGCAGACATAGCAGCCCTCGCGGATATAGATGTTCCGGCCCTCAAGCTCGAGCGGCGAGTAGGGGCGCATGCCTTCCACATCCTCGATCGTGTTTTCGAGATAGAAGAGCGGCGCGATCTCTACGATACCACCCACGGTGACAACCAGAAGGCTACCGACCAGAAGAAGCGTTGCGTTCTTTTCAAGAACAACGTGTTTGTCGAGAATTCCCATTGGTCCTTCCCTCCTTATTCTGCCGGAGCCGTTTGGGCGTCATTGGCAGTTTCTGCTGCCGGCGAACGCTTCACGGTCATCCAAAGGTTGTAGCACATGATCAGGGCACCCGAGAGGAACAGGACCCCACCCATGCCGCGCACCACATACATCGGGAACTTGGCGGCAACGGTGTCGGCGAACGAGTTCACCAGGAAGCCCTGCGCATCAACTTCGCGCCACATCAGGCCTTCCATGATGCCCGTGACCCACATCGACGCGGCGTAAAGCACGATACCGATGGTGGCGAGCCAGAAGTGCCAGCTGACCAGTTTCAGGCTGTAAAGCCCGGCGCGGTTCCACAGTTTGGGGACCAGGAAGTAAAGCATCCCGAAGGTGATCATCCCGTTCCAGCCCAGCGCACCCGAATGCACGTGGCCGATCGTCCAGTCGGTGTAGTGCGACAGCGAGTTCACGGCGCGGATCGACATCATCGGGCCTTCGAAGGTCGACATGCCGTAAAAGCCGATGGACACAACCATCATGCGGATCACCGGGTCGGTGCGCAGCTTGTCCCAGGCACCCGACAGGGTCATCAGGCCGTTGATCATGCCGCCCCAGCTGGGCATCCACAGGATGACCGAGAACACCATGCCCAGCGTGCCGGCCCAGTCGGGCAGCGCGGTATAGTGCAGGTGGTGGGGACCAGCCCAGATATACAGGAAGATCAGCGCCCAGAAGTGGATGATCGACAGTTTATAGCTGAACACCGGGCGTTCGGCCTGCTTCGGCACGAAGTAATACATCATGCCCAGGAACCCGGCGGTCAGGAAGAAGCCAACCGCGTTGTGGCCATACCACCACTGCGTCATGGCGTCTTGCACACCGGCAAACAGCTGAACCGATTTCGAGCCGAAGATCGACACCGGAATCGCCAGGTTGTTCACCACATGCAGCATGGCAATGGTGATGATGAAGGACAGATAGAACCAGTTGGCCACATAGATATGCGGCTCTTTCCGCTTCATCAGCGTGCCCATATACATCAGCAGATACGCCACCCAGACGATGGTCAGCCACAGGTCGGTATACCATTCAGGTTCTGCGTATTCCTTGGATTGGGTTGCGCCCAGCAGATAACCGGTCGCGGCCAGAAGGATCACGATCTGGTATCCCCAGAAGACGAACCAGGCAAGGTTGCCGCCCCAAAGGCGCGCGCCTGACGTGCGCTGGACGACATACATCGACGAAGTGATCAGGGCCGTGCCGCCGAACGCAAAAATCACCGCTGACGTGTGCAGCGGGCGCAAGCGTCCAAAGTTCAGATAGCCCTCGGCCCAACCGAAATTGAGGTTTGGGAAAGCCAACTGAAACGCGATGAACGTCCCAACCAGGAAGCCAACGGCTCCCCAGAAGGCGGTCAGCGCGACGCCCACACGCACGGGGCCATCCATATAGCCGGTTTCAACGACCTTCCTTTCACCCACGTTGCGGAGTGAAAAGACAAACAGGCCGGCCGCGATCAACACCACCAGAATTGCGTGCACCTGGTAGGCTATGTCGCGGGCATAACTTGCGGCGATTGCGGCCAGCACTGCGATGAGGCCGTAGATCGCCAATTTGAGGTAATCCCACATTTTGCGTCCCTTCGTCTTATATATCACACCCCCCTCCCACGACCGGATGGGGGCACTATTCGACTTGTGTGGGTTTGGACCTATCCCCTCAAGCCTGCTTTGATCCATATCAAAAACTGTCGCAGGGGGCCGAATAACTCTGATTGACACATGTCAAAGCGTCGCAGGCGTGACGCAGGCACGCTGGGTATCAGGCCAAATCGGAGGGCAACCAGATGAAATATTGCACCGTTACCACAATCGTCACCGACACCACGCATTGCAAAGGGTCGCTTGAGGCAGCGAAAGTGATCGCGGCACAGCACGATGCCCATCTTGAAGTGCTGTGTCTTGGCATCGACCGCTCCCAGCAGGGGTTCTATTATGCCGGGGCCTCGGCCATGGTCGTGCAGGACAACCTGGCGCAGGCGCGCGAAGATGCCATGGAACTTGAAACCTTCGCCCGTCAGTCGCTGGCATCACATGCCCTGCCCTGGTCGAGCGATGCGATAACCGCACAGATGGTCGCGCTGAACGGCGCCATCGCCCATCGGACCCGGTTCGCCGACCTTGTGGTCATGCCGCGCCCCTATGGCGAAGGCCGCGGCCACGACGCCGAAGCCATTGTCGAAGCGGCTTTGTTCGACGGCAACGTCCCGGTTCTGGTGATGCCCGACGGGGCAGACTATCCGGCGGCGGTCGGCAATATCGTGGTCGCCTGGAACGAAAGCCCGGAAGCCTTGCGTGCCGTCCGGCAGGCCATGCCCTTGCTGCAGCAAGCCGACACCGTGTCCATCGCCATCATCGACCCGCCGCAACACGGCCCGGAACGGTCCGATCCGGGTGGGGCACTCAGCCAGCTTCTGGCCCGGCACGGGGTGCGGGCCGAGGTAAGCGTGCTGGCCAAGACCATGCCGCGCATTTCCGACATCCTGAACCGGCACGCACGGGACAAGGATGCCGATCTTATCGTGATGGGGGCTTACGGGCATTCTCGGTTCCGCGAATCGATTCTTGGCGGCGCGACCCGGCATATGCTGGAAGTGGCCGAACTGCCCATCGTGCTTGCACACTGACCGATCCTGAAAACGAAAAGGGGCGCCGAAACCGGTGCCCCTGATCCGTTCGACCGGCGCCTGCCCGCCCGATCAGGTGATCGGCGCACCATCCATGTCGTCACCCGTTTCAGTGATCAGCGCCTGCAGATTCGGAATGACGACACGACGCTTGCCCTGAAGTTCGATCACCCCGGATTTTTTCAACGCGGACACCTGTCGGCTGACCGTTTCCAGCGTCAGGCCAAGGTAATCCGCCATCGATTCGCGCGTCAGGGGCAATTCAAAGCTCATCCCGTCACGCGGCGGTTTCATGTGCAACGACGCATCCCTGCGCGCGAGGATGGCCAGCAAACTGGCGATCTTCTCGCGGGCCGTCTTGCGCCCCAGCACCAGCATCCATTCCCGTGCACTGTCCAGTTCGTCCAGCGTCATCTGCAACAGGCGCGTGCCGATGGCAGGTGTCCGCTCCATCATGTCTTCGAAAGGTTTCTTGCGAAAACAGCACAATGTCAGATCGGTCACGGCGACCACATCGAACGGGGCCGCATCGCGACCGGGCCGCCCGATGAAATCGGAGGGAAGCAACAGGCCGACCATCTGCGTGCGCCCGTCCTCCATGGTCTGGCTGAGCGTCGCAATGCCGCTGACCACGCTGGACACGAACTCCATCGGGTCGCCGGACCAGATCACGGGCTGCCCCGCTTCGAAGGTGCGATAGTATTTGATCGCATCGAGCCGCTCCAGCTCATCCGGCTGGCACCGCGCGCACACGGCACGGTGGCGAATCGGGCAGTTGCCACAATCACGGGAGTTAAAGCTGATATCGTTCATGGCTTTTTTAACAAGATATGTATCTTGTTTTGATCCTGATCAAAGTTAAGCGCGCGTATCTCGGTAAACCCTATGCGAATGCAGACCACTTCGCAACTCAAACGCCTCGGTCTTTTTGACGCGCGCGTGCCCCGCTATACCAGCTATCCGACCGCCCCGCATTTCAAGGCGGGCGTCGGTTCTGCCAATCTGTCCGACTGGATCAGCGCGATCCCGGCGCATGACACAGTATCGCTATACGTGCATGTTCCGTTCTGCCGCAGGCTGTGCTGGTTCTGCGCCTGCCGCACCCAGGGCACGACCACGGCCGAGCCGGTTGCCGCCTATGTGAACAGCCTGAAGCAAGAGCTTTCGACGATCGAAACCCTGCTGGCAGAAGGCATCAAACTGGAACACCTGCACTGGGGCGGCGGGACACCGACCCTGTTGCAGCCCGAGATGATCACCGATCTGACCGGGGCGATTCTGGGCACCACGCCCTTGGCACCGGGCGCCCAGTTCTCGGTTGAAATCGACCCCTCGGAAATCGACGACGCACGGCTGGATGCCCTGGCCAAGGCCGGGATGAACCGGGCCTCGATCGGCGTTCAGGACTTCGATCCGATGATTCAAGAGGTCATCGGCCGCCCGCAAAGCTATGAAATCACCAAACAGGCGGTCGATGGCCTGCGCGCGCGCGGCATCAACAGCCTGAACATGGATATCCTTTACGGCCTGCCGCACCAGAACACGGCGCGGATCACCGACTCGGTCGAAAAGCTGATCAGCCTTGGCCCCGACCGGGTTGCGCTGTTCGGCTATGCCCATGTGCCATGGGTCGCGCGTCGCCAGACGCTGATCCCGACCGAAGCGCTGCCATCAGCGGAAGAGCGGCTTGGCCTTTACAACACTGCCCGCGACCTGTTCATCGCCGCAGGCTATGACGAGATCGGCATCGACCATTTCGCCCTGCCCGCGGACGGTCTGGCCAAGGCGCACAAGGCCGGCACCATGAAGCGAAACTTCCAAGGCTATACCGAGGACGCATCGAATGTGATGATCGGGATCGGCGCAAGTTCGATCGCGCGCTATCCGCAGGGCTATGCACAGAACGAACCCGCCACGTCGAAATACCAGGCGGCGGTGCGGGATGGGCGACTGGCCGGGGCCAAAGGGCATGTCTTCACTGAGGAAGATATCGCCCGCGGCCGCGTGATCGAAGAGCTTTTGTGCTATTTCCACGTCGACTTCGCCGAGCTTTCCGAAGAACTGTCATGGCCGCTTGGTGACTTCCTGTCGATGGTGGACGGGTTGGAGCAGGCGATGCCCGGCACCACCGATCTGGTTGGACCCGTGCTGACCATCCGGCCCGACGCGCGGCCCGTCGCGCGCATGATTGCGCGGCATTTCGACAATTACGAGATGAATGAAAGCGGTCACAGCCAGGCGGTCTGATCCCGCCGGTGTCAACGGTCCTTGCGCAAGGTGCGATTGCGGTATCCCGCCTCGGTGGCGATGTCGTCCAGCACCTGCGCCAGCGTCAGGTCGTGATCAAACTTACCGTTTTGCAAGAATTCCGTGACCTGCGCGATGACCAGCGGGTTCACCATCATAAAGGTATGCGTCACGGGCAGAACGATATGATCGTTCATGCCGCTGATGCGCGTATTGTCCACGGACACCTTGCCGTCATCCTCGCCTTCGATCACCGCTGAATAGATGGGGTTCAGCGACCTGTTGCCGGCAATTACCCCCAGCTCGAACGCGGCATAGCCCGCCTGGTTGGGCACCGAATCCTCGCCCGTGCCAAGTTGCAGCCCGGCTGGCCCGTTCAGCCATTCGAACGGCTCAAGATCTCCGAACGCGTCAACAAGTTGCGACCCCTTGTTGGGTGGTGCCATCATCACAACGCGCCCCATATTCGCGGGGCGATTGTCCTGCAACCAGACCCGCGCAAGGATACCGCCCATCGAGTGGGTGACGAAATGCACCTTCTGATCCCCACAGGCTTTCAACGCGGGCGGGATCGCGGCTTCGACCAGCACGCCGATGGTTGCCTTGGTCGACGGATATCCCAGGTTCACCACGTCATAGCCCGACGCGCGCAGGCTTTCCTCCATCACCCACAAGGATGATGGCGAGCGCGCAAGCCCGTGCAGAAGGATCACGCATTCCGCACGGGCGGGTGCGGCCAGCGCGGCAACAAAGCCAAGGGCAAGGGTCAACATCCTGATCATGGCCGATAGATACGCATCCCGCCCGACGGTTGCGAGAGGCGGCTTGTCACAGAACCGTGGATAAGCAAGTCTTGGCGCATGTCGATTTCCTTCAAGACACCGCGGCTGGCCGTGCGCGGCCTGATCCTGCATCGGGGGTGCCTACTGATGGTCAACGCCTATGCAGGCGGCGTGTCAGACCTTCTGTGCCTGCCCGGTGGCGGGGTCGAACCGGGCACGAGCCTGCCGGACAACCTGATCCGCGAGGTGCACGAAGAAACCGGGCTGACCGTTTCGGTCGGCACCCCGGCGCTGGTGAACGAGTTTCATGATCCCGACAGCGGATTTCATCAGGTCGAGATCATTTTTCGGTGCCACTTGCAGGCGGGGCAGCTTGATCCCGGCTGGCAAGACCCCGAGGCGATCGTGACCCAGCGCCGTTGGGTCGGCCGGGAAGACATCACGGACTTGCATTTTCGCCCCCTGTCATTGCCGGACCTGGCATGGGGCGATGGCCGGGCCGCACCTTCCTATGACGCGCTGGAAACCATCGTCAGATAAAGAAAGCCCCCCGCGCGATCTGCCGGGGGCTTTGTGGTCATGCAGGTTGGTTCAGCGCACTTCGGTATAGAAACCCGGCGCGAACCAGCGAATGATCAAGGCCCCGGCCCCGGTGACGGCAATGGCCAGTGTCGCGATCCAGCCGATGAACGGGATCATCGCCAGCACCGTGATCGCCACCGCACCCACCAGCGCCGCAATCGCACGTTCCCCCAGCGTTTCGGGCAGTGGGCGGTTGGTTGCCCCCAGAACCCCGACCCCAAGGATATAGGTGCCGATCACATATCCCGCGATGCTCACGAGCACCGCCAGGACGACGGAAACCGGAACCAACAGGATGCCGACACCCGTCATCGCGAACAGGAACAAGGACCCCGCCAGCGCCGAAATGGTCAGGAAGCCCATCCAAAGCGCGCGGGCGGGTGTCTCCAGCGTGCGCAGGCGCAAGGCCAGCAGGAAGCGGGGCGCAAGGGCTGCAATCAAGGTGGCCACGGCTGTCAGGATCAGGATCGAGGTGATCTTGCCCCCCAGCCATGCCCCCCAGCCAGACCCCGACCGATCAAGCGTGGCGCCCCCCTCGGGATCGGCACCCGCGTCAAATTCGTCGACGTTGCGGCGCTCGATCCGATCTTCGGGCACAACGCTGTCGGGAACTTCAATACCTTCCGGATCATCGGAATAGAGATACAGCGTGCCCTCGATCCGGGCATCATCCCCGAAGCTGATATTGTCGACCGAGAAACTGGCGTCACCAGCAATCACCCCGGTCATCAGGATGTTTTCGGCAGCCACCAACGCGCTGTCACCCACCGCGCCGTTGATCTCGATCCGCTGGGCGGCGGCCCGCAGGTCGCCCCCAACATCGTCATTGACCAGAACCGTGTCACCCAGCAATTGCGCATC
This sequence comes from Alphaproteobacteria bacterium, assembly GCA_030424645.1. GTDB lineage: Bacteria > Pseudomonadota > Alphaproteobacteria > Rhodobacterales > Rhodobacteraceae > Aliiroseovarius. Next base: position 1,299 of record JAUHWP010000026.1, on the reverse strand, counting down.
GCCCCCGACACCGCCCGAGACATTCACGTTCATCCCGGCGGCATACAGGTTTTGACCGACCGACGCCGAGATTGATACCGACCGCCCCCCGGCATGAGCGCTGCCCTGAATCGGGGCGGACACCACCACCGTGTTGCCCGCGATGAACGCATCGTCCACCGCGTCGCCGGTCAGCGTGACATTATCCCCCGCGATATAGGCGTCGTTACCGAAGCGATAGACCTCTTGCGCCGTGGCAGGCACGGCCAGAAGTGTCAGAAAAAGCAAGATGAAGGATCGAAGCATGGCTGTCCCCGCCAAATAGATTATGTTACGATCGTTAACATAAACAATGTCAGATCCTTTTGTAAGGGACGGGATTGAAAAAACCACCACAAAAGAAAAGGGCGCCCAAATTGGGCACCCTTCAACTCTTCTGGTCTGGCTTTCGGCAGATTGGCCGTGCGGCCAATCGCCTGTCGCCGGGTCGCTTTCGGCAGATTGGCCTGACGGCCAATCGCCTGTCGCAATCGAATTCCTGACGGAATTCGATTTACATCATGCCGCCCATGCCGCCCATGTCGGGCATACCGCCGCCTGCCGGGGCGTCTTTTTGCGGCTTGTCGGCCACCATCGCTTCGGTGGTGATCAGAAGACCGGCAACCGAACCGGCGTCTTCCAACGCGGTGCGGGTGACTTTGGCCGGGTCAATGACGCCGAACTTGAACATGTCGCCATACTCTTCGGTCTGCGCATTGAAGCCGAAGGTCACGTCGTCGCTTTCGCGCACTTTGCCAGCAACCACGGCACCGTCAACACCGGCGTTTTCGGCGATCTGGCGCAGCGGAGCTTCCAGAGCCCGCAGAACGATGTTGATGCCTGCGTCCTGATCGGCGTTTTCGCCTTTCAGGCCGTTCAGCGTCTTGCCAGCCTGAACCAGAGCAACACCGCCGCCGACGATGACGCCTTCCTGAACGGCAGCGCGGGTGGCGTTCAGAGCATCGTCCACACGGTCCTTACGCTCTTTCACTTCTACCTCGGTCATGCCGCCGACGCGGATCACGGCAACGCCGCCTGCCAGTTTGGCCACGCGTTCCTGCAGCTTCTCGCGGTCGTAATCCGACGTGGTTTCTTCGGCCTGGGTGCGGATCTGCGCGACACGGGCTTCGATCTCGGCTTTTTCGCCAGCACCGTCGACGATGGTGGTTTCGTCCTTGGTGATCTGGATCTTCTTGGCCGAACCCAGCATGTCCATGGTCACGCTTTCCAGCTTCATGCCCAGATCTTCCGAAATCACCTGGCCGCCGGTCAGGATCGCGA
>JAUHWP010000157.1 GCA_030424645.1 Alphaproteobacteria bacterium | reverse complement strand
GACACCGGCGTTGGCGAAGGCAAAGATAGGCACGATCATGAAGAACACATAGGGTGCCAGGCCATGTTCAAGACTGTGCAGCGGGGATTTCCCCCATTTGTCCTTCATCGGGATGAAAAATGCGGTTGCGACACCGGCCAGCGTGGCATGCACGCCGGATTTCAGGACCAGGACCCAAAGCACCGTGCCCAACAGCAGGATTGGCGCGATCCGGTGCGTTTGACGCATGTTCAGCCACCCCATCGCGACCAGCGGGACAAGCGCATATATCAGGTATTCGACCTTCAGCTCGGCGGTATAGAACAGTGCGATCACGATGATGGCGCCAAGATCATCCAGAATGGCCAGGGTCAGAAGAAAGACCTTCAGCGCGACAGGCGCGCGGGTTCCGATCAGGGCCAGAATCCCCAGTGCAAAGGCAATGTCCGTGGCCGCCGGGATGGCCCAGCCTGACAGCGTTTCGGGGTTTGACCAGTTGATACCTGCATAGATGACTGCCGGCACGGCCATACCGCCCAGCGCCGCCATGCCTGGCAGGATGATATCGCGCGGATTGCGCAGCTTGCCTTCCAGCATCTCGCGTTTCAGTTCCAGTCCGATCAGCAGGAAGAACACCGCCATAAGACCGTCATTGATCCACAAGATCAGGGGTTTGGACAAACCTTGATCGTTGATCAGGATCGAGAACTTGGCCCCCAGGATATCGTTGACCTGACCCGCGACGGGAGAGTTGGCGGCAATCATGGCGGCGATTGCCGACATCATCAACAACACGCCCCCCGATGCGTCGTGGCGAAAGAAGCGGTCAAACATCCTTAGAAGCATTCACGTATCCCTACTATTATTGTCATATTTGGTGTCACATGGTGGCTCGGGGTGGAAAATCAAGGCAAGTCGGGCAGAAAAACAACATGCGGCCAGTGCCTTGGCGCATGAAACATGCTGATATCGACACGCTTTCTGCTCGTTTTTGGATGCCGGACTGTGTAACAAGTGCGCATGTCTATCTGGTCTCGAATAACGGATGCTCTGTCTGCCCTAGCCAAGGGGGAAAGCCTGTCTGCGGTGTTTTCCCATTTGCGCACCCCCCCCGAGCGTTCGGCGGGTTTTGCGATTGCCGTGATTGCGCTGGGCGCGAAAATGGCGAAAGCGGACGGGCGGGTGACGCGCGACGAAGTCTCGGCCTTCCGCGAGGTTTTCACGATCCCGCAAAACGAGGAAAAGAACGCGGCGCGCCTGTTCAATCTGGCGCGCACCGATGTTGCCGGGTTCGAGCTTTACGCGCAGAAGGTCGCCGCGATGTTCGGGCCAGACGATCCGGCGCTCTGCGATCTGATGGAAGGCCTGTTTCACATCGCAATCGCGGACGGAGAGTATCATCCGGCCGAGAATGATTTTCTGCAAAACGTGTCCGAGATTTTCGGCATCGAACCGCGCAAGTTCAAGGCCCTGCGCTCAAGGTTCGTGCCGGATGCTCATCCCGATCCTTACGACGTGTTGGGGGTGACGCCGGACATGTCGCTGGACGAGATCCGCGCGGTCTGGCGCAGCGAAGTGCGGGAAAGTCACCCCGACCGGATGATCGCCCGTGGCGTGCCGGAAGAGGCCATAAAACTGGCCGAGAAGCGCCTGGTTGCGGTCAACCGGGCTTGGGAAGAGATAAACAAGGGGCGCGACTGATGCGGATTGCGACCTATAATGTCGAATGGTTCAATTCGCTGTTTGACGATGAAGGGCAACCGCTTGTCGATGAGCAATGGTCCGGACGGCGTGACGTGACGCGGCGCGCGCAATTCAAGGCCGTCGGGCTTGTGTTCAAGGTTCTTGATGCAGATGCCGTGATGGTGATCGAAGCACCGGACCAGAACAGGCGGCGCCACACGACCGTCGCGCTTGAACGATTTGCCGAATTGTTCGACCTGCGTGCCCGTAAAGCCCTGATCGGGTTTGCCAACGATACCCAGCAGGAAATCGCGCTGCTTTATGACCCGGATACGTTCTCGGCGCGTCATGACCCCCAGGGGGATGTGGGCGGGATCATCGCGCCGCGTTTTGACACGACGTTCCAGCTTGATCTCGACACCGATGCCTCGCCCGAACCCATCGTGTTTTCCAAGCCGCCGCTTGAGGTGGAACTGACACATCGGGCAAGCGGAACGCCCCTGCGCCTGATCGGCGTGCATGTGAAATCAAAGGCCCCGCATGGCGCACATGGCCCGGCCGATGTCATGCGGCTGGCAATCGAGAACCGCCGTAAACAGATGGCGCAATGTATCTGGATACGCCAACGGGTGGACGAGCATTTGCAGGCGGGCGATCCGCTGATCGTGTTGGGGGATTTCAACGACGGTCCGGGGCTGGATGATTACGAAAAGCTCTTTGGTCGCTCCGGCGTCGAAATCGTCATGGGCGAAGAGGATGCAATCTGCATGTATGACCCCCATGCACGCATGATCCTGACCCATAAGTCGGGCGCACGACCGGCCACGTCCCGGTTCTATATCGCGAAGGAGCGGCGCTATCTTCAGGCGCTTCTGGATTATGTCATGGTCTCGCCCGATCTGGCCGCGAAGAAACCGTCATGGCGTATCTGGCATCCGTTCGACGATCCCGATTGTTATGGCAGCCCCGAACTGCGCGAGGCGCTTCTGACCGCATCCGACCACTTTCCGGTGTCGATTGATATCGAACTTCAGGCTTAACATCGCCTGAATCGCGCTTACATATAGGGCATGAAACAGATTCTACGCACCACGTCGCTGGCCCTGGTGGTCCTTGCCGGTCTGACCGTCCCATCAATGGCCGAGGACACAAATTCCACGCCCGCCGAAAATCCCGAACTGTCGGAAGGCGCGGAACTTCTGAACCGGGGCTTTCAGTTGCTGCTGGAAGGGTTGGCCAACGAGATCGAGCCGATGGCCGACAAATGGGCCGATGGCTGGGCTGAACTGGTCGAACGGTTTGGCGACCTGAATGCCTATCACCCGCCCGAAACGCTTCCGAACGGGGATATCATCATCCGGCGGCGGGTTCCGTTGACGCCGGATGATGCCGAACCCGGTGAAACCGAACTCTGAAACGCTTTAGCTGCGATATTTGACGATCCCTTCGGCCTGCAGCGCTTCTGCAAGGGTCGCAAAGCGGGATTGTGCCACCTCGCCGAACAGGTCTTTGCCGCCCTCATCCAGCGTCAGGACAATCTGCCGTTTCTTTGGAAACAGCTTCAAAGAGGCAAGCCGGGTCGGGTCCTTCATGGTCAGCATTGCGCCAAAGCGCATGGCCTTGCCCAGGACTTCGGCCTGCGCCACGTTCTTTTCCGACAGGATGTCGAACAGCGGCTCGAACCGTGACCCTTCGCGCGCGTTCTTGTATCGGTGCAACAGCGCCAATCCCAGAAACACCCGTTCCTGATGGGTCAACCCGCCAAGGTTTGCGCGGGTTGCATTGTCGAAACAGACCTCGTGCCGGTAATCCGGGTGGGCACGCCAGCTGACATCGTGCAGCAGGCAGGCGGCCTTGATCACGCGCAATTCGTTGGGTCTGGCGGCTTTGAACAGCGGCTGAAGGAATGTGAACAGACGCTTTCCGAACCCCGGATTGCGTGCGTCCTTCTGTTCGGCGGCATAGCACGCTTCGATCAGCGGATCGCGCCTGCGCAACCGTTCCGGCATTTGCTGGTAAAGCAGCCCTTCCCGGATACCATAGGAACTGACGGCGATCTCTTTGGGGCGAAATTCACGGATCAGCCGTTTCAGGACCAATGCAGCAATCGGAACCAGCGCCATACGGGCAGCGGATGTGCCGGTGCGCTGGCGCACTTCGTCAAGGTCGACCTCGCCGATCCATTTCAGCGTTGTGGCAAGGGATTTCGGCGACATGCGGTATTCATGCAAAACCGTCAGGGGATAGCCGCGCCGTTCCATGTCCAGACGCGCGATCGCGCGCCATGATCCACCTACCAGGAAAAGACGTTTATGATCGGTGCCCATATCCTGGGCCAGTTGTTGCACCACGCGCGCGATCTCGGCCTTCAGGCCCTTCTTGCCACCCGGAATGCTGGCCAGCTTCAGCGGCCCGAGGGGGGAGGTGACACGTTGGCCGACCTTACCGTCTGAAATGCTTGCCAGCTCAAGCGACGAGCCCCCGATATCGCACATCAGGCCATTTGCCTCGGGCCATCCCAGCAGGACGCCCTGTGCCGACAGGCGGGCTTCTTCCTCGCCGTCGATGACATAGATATTCAAACCGGTTTCGCGCAGCACTTCGGCGCAGAAATCCGGCCCATCGCTGGCCTCGCGCACTGCGGCGGTGGCGACGGCGGACAGCGGGGGCATCTTCATCCCTTCCGCCAGCTTCTGGAACCGCTTTATGGCCGCCAGCGCGCGGATGCGCCCTTCCGGGTGCAGCCGCCCGGTTTCCGACAAGCCGGTGCCCAGCCCGCACAATATCTTTTCGTTGAAGAAATAGGCCGGGCTGCGCGCGGCCCCGTCAAAGACCACAAGACGGACCGAGTTGGATCCGATATCGACAACCCCCACACGGCTGAGGGCCCGAACCGAGGGGTCGTTGAATAGCGGACGTCCAAATGGCCCCCAATCTTCGTTGGTCTCGCCGCGTCCGTCCATCGAATATCCCCTGTTTGGTGATGCTAGGTTAGCCGGGTGGTGGCCTTGGATCAATCTTGCGAATGGGTCAGTTCCGGAACGTCAGATGCCCCAGCCGAGCCACGCCCCGAAAGCGATGGGTTTTCCATGAAGAAGCGGTGGCAGTTGAAGGGGCGCTCGATCGTGCTCAGATCCGCGCGGTGAAAGCTGCCATCGGGCTGCATGACCCAGCTTTGGGCGACATCGGCAAGGTTGGCGGCCATGATCTGGCTGACGATCTGGGCCTTGACCGTGGCGTTCTGGATTTCGACCAGGGTTTCCACGCGGCGGTTCAGGTTGCGCCCCATCCAGTCGGCAGACGACATATAGACCCGCGCTTTCTTCGATGGCAGCCCGTATCCGTTGCCGAAACAGACGATGCGCGAATGCTCAAGAAAGCGACCGACGATGGATTTTACCCGGATGTTTTCAGACAGTCCCTTGATGCCGGGACGCAGCCCGCAGATGCCCCGCACCACAAGGCTGATCTTCACCCCGGCCTGTGAGGCTGCGTAAAGCGCGTCGATTACGTCCGGTTCGACAAGCGAGTTCATCTTGGCCCAGATTTCTGCGGGTTTTCCATCCTTGGCGAAACCGGCTTCGGCCTCAATGCGTTTGATCAGGGTCGATTTCAGATCAATCGGTGAAATGGCAAGGTTTTCCAGCGATTGCGGTTCGGCATAGCCGGACAGATAATTGAACACCCGCGTCGCATCGCGCCCCAGCGCCGGATCGCAGGTGAACAGGCTGAGGTCGGTATAGATACGCGCTGTGATCGGGTGATAGTTGCCGGTGCCATAATGGGTGTATGTCACCAGCTCATCCCCTTCGCGGCGCACCACGGTCGAGATCTTGGCGTGGGTCTTGTAGTTGATGAACCCATAGACCACATGCGCGCCCGCCCGTTCCAGCCGACGTGACTGACGAATATTCGCGGCCTCGTCGAACCGCGCTTTCAGTTCGACCAGCGCGGTGACGGATTTGCCGTCCTCGGCAGCTTCGCACAGGGCCGAGACAATCGGGCTGTCATGCGAGGTGCGATAGAGCGTCTGTTTGATCGCGACGACATTCGGGTCGCGCGCCGCCTGATGCAGGAAACGGACCACCATGTCGAAGGTTTCATACGGGTGGTGCAGCAACATGTCCTTTTGCCGGATGGCAGCGAACATATCGCCGTCATGGTCCTGCACCCGTTCTGGCACCCGTGGCGAGAAGCTGGGCCACAGAAGGT
>JAUHWP010000156.1 GCA_030424645.1 Alphaproteobacteria bacterium | reverse complement strand
GCTGTTCCTCGCCCGCGATCACCGCTTTGCAGATCGTGGCGTCCGGGGTCAGCGCGACATGGGTCAGCCGGTGGTCATTGCCGTCCCCTTCCCCGAAGCTTTCGGTCTGAAATCCGGTGGCGGCTTGTTCCAGAACCGGCGTGGTCTCAAGGTCGCCATTGATGACGGCGATGCCGCCCGGCTCCAATCCCTCGAAAATCGCGCCTTTCTCGCGGGCGATCCCAGCCAAATCGTCGAACGCCTCAAGATGGGCTGCGGCGACGGTCGTGACCATCGCCACATGGGGGCGGGCCAGACGCGCCAAGGGACCGATTTCGCCGGGATGGTTCATGCCGATTTCGATCACCGCGAAGTCCGTATCCGCGGGCATCCTTGCGAGCGTTAAAGGCACGCCCCAGTGGTTGTTATAGCTCGCCTCGGCGGCATGGGTCCGGCCCTGCGCCGACAGAACCGCGCGCAGCATTTCCTTGGTCGAGGTCTTCCCGACCGATCCTGTCACCGCCACGACCCGCGCCTGCGACCGCGCGCGGCCGGCGCGGCCCAGGGCCTCTAGCGCGGGCAGGACATCATCCACGATCAGAAGTGGCGCGTCGGGGGCAACATCGTCGGGAATGCGACTGACCATCGCGGCACCCGCCCCTTTTTCAAGCGCCTGGGCCACGAAATCATGCCCATCACGCACGTCTTTCAGGGCAACGAACAGATCGCCAGGTTGGATCGTGCGGGTGTCTATCGACACGCCATCGACCGCCCAAGCCCCCTGTGCGCGTCCGCCCGTGGCCTTCGCGGCGTCCTCGGCACGCCAGAGGGTCATGCCAGTCGCCCTTCCAGCGCCGCCACCGCGACCGAGGCTTGCTCGGCATCGTCGAAGGGCAGCACGTCATCCCCAACGATTTGCCCGGTCTCGTGCCCCTTGCCCGCGATCAGCAGGGCATCGCCCGGCCCAAGAGCGTCTACGCCGCGAAGGATCGCTTCGGCCCGGTCACCGACATTCACCGCCTCGGGGCAGCCCGCCATCACCATCGCACGGATCGCGGCGGGATCTTCGCTGCGCGGGTTGTCATCGGTCACGAACACCACATCCGCGTTTTCCGCCGCCGCCTGCCCCATCAGCTTGCGTTTCGACGTATCGCGGTCACCACCCGCCCCGAACACAACGACGAGCCGCCCCAGAACATGGGGGCGCATGGCCCGCAGCGCGGTTTTCAAGGCATCGGGCGTGTGGGCGAAATCGACGAACACCGCCGCGCCGTTTTCACGCGTTGCGGCCAGTTGCATCCGCCCGCGCACGGTTACAAGGTCCTTGAACGTGTCAAACACATGCTGTGGGTCGGCCCCGCAACCGATCGCCAGCCCGGCGGCTGCCAACACGTTCTCGGCCTGAAAGCCGCCGATCAGATCCAGCCGGGCGGTCTGTGCCGCCCCGTTCCACGTGAACATCAGCTCTTGCCCGGTGGCGTCGAAGCGACGCGCCTTGATGCGCAGCTCGTTATCATCGTCCTGCCCGACGCGGATCAACGTCTGATCCCGCGCCACGGCGATGGTGGCAATCTCGGCGCCTTTCGGGTCATCCATGTTCACCACAGCCGTGCCGCCTTCGGGCAGCACACGGGCAAACAGGCTGGCCTTGGCGGCGAAATATTCATCAAAGGTTTCGTGGTAATCCAGATGGTCCTGGGTGAAATTCGTGAACGCCGCTGCAGACAGGCGCACCCCGTCCAGACGCCGCTGCGCCAACCCGTGTGAAGACGCTTCCATCGCGGCGTGGGTCACGCCTGCGCCGGCCATCTCGGCCAGCACCTTGTGCAGGGTGATCGGTTCGGGCGTGGTGTGGCTCAGGGGCGCGGTAAAGGCACCTTCGACCCCGGTCGTGCCAAGATTAGCGGCCTTGATCCCCAGCAGGGTCCAGATCTGGCGGGTGAAATTGGCCACCGATGTCTTGCCGTTGGTGCCGGTCGCGGCAACCATGTGTTCGGGCTGCGCACCGAACCAGAGTGCCGCCGCATAGGCCAGTGCCATGCGTGGATCCTCGGTCACGACCAAAGCCGCGTCCGAGGCGTCCAGTTCTTCCTTAGCGATCCTTGCCCCTTCAGGATCGGTCAGGACCGCTGACGCCTTCATCCGCAGGGCATATTGGATGAACTCGCCCCCATGCACCTTGGTTCCCGGTAGGGCGGCGAACAGATGTCCGGGCTTCACATTGCGGCTGTCGACCGACAGGCCGGTGATCTGGGCCTCTTTGCCGCCACGGGCGCGCAGCCCCAGTTCCGCCAGGGTTTTGGTCTTTGTCTCAGCGCCCATGTGTAGTCAGCCCATCCAGATCAGTTCGAGGTGAGTGTTATCCCAGCTGCGGCAAGAGATTCAACGATCGGATCCCGTTCGGGCTTCAAACCCAGAAGCGGGGCGACACGGCGCACGATCTCGGCGGCGACCGGCACAGCGGTCCAGCCTGCGGTGCGGCGCGGTTTCGGGCCCGAGGTTTCAACCGGTTCATCCAGCGTGACCACCAGCACATATTTCGGATTGTCCGCCGGGAACATGCTGGCAAACGTATTGATCACCTTGTCTTCGTAATACCCGCCCTGCGGACGCGGTTTATCGGCGGTGCCGGTCTTGCCCGCCACCTTGTATCCCTGAACCTCGCCGAACGAGGCGGTGCCGTCGGTGACAACCTTGCGCAGCATGTCCCGCGCCGCCGCCGCCGAGGCTGCCGACATGATCCGCGGCCCCCGCGCGATGCGGTCCTGTTTCAGCACCGTGGGCTGCACCGCAAACCCGCCATTGGCAATCGCCGCATAGCCTGCCGCCAGGTGCATCGGCGTCGAGGACAACCCGTGCCCATAGGAAATCGTGACCGAGCTGAGCTTGCCCCAGTTCTTCGGCAGAAGCGGTTGCGAGCCTTGTGCCTCGACAATCTCGAACGGGGTCCGGTCGAACATGCCGATTTCGCGCAGGAACTCCTGCTGACGCTCTGGCCCGATTTCCAGTGCCATCCGCCCGGTGCCCCGGTTCGAGGATTTGACGATGATGTCCGCGACGCTCAGCTTGCCGTAGTTCTTGTTCTTGAATTCGCCGATCCGGTAGCCCGCGATTTTCATCGGGATGTCGGTGTCGATGATGGTGTTCTCATTCACCAACCCCAGATCCATCGCCTGAATCGCCGTGAAAATCTTGAAGGTCGATCCAAGCTCATAGACCCCCTGCACCGCGCGGTTGAACAGCGGGCTGTCGGATTGGTCGCCCTTGGTCAGAACACGCGGCCGCTTGTTGGGATCGAAATCCGGCAGCGAGACCACAGACACGACCTCGCCGGTATGCACGTCCATCAGGATCGCGGCAGCGCCCTTGGCATTCATCAGCTTCATGCCGCCATAAAGCACACGCTCCACGGCGCTTTGGATGGTCAGGTCAATCGCCAGTTCCAGCGGTTTGTCGCCATTGGCCGGGTCACGCAGATACTCGTCGAACTGCTTTTCCACGCCCGCCACGCCGATCACCTCGGCGGCGCTGACGCCTTCACGCCCGAAGCTGGCCCCGCCCAGCACATGCGCCGCCAGTTTGCCATTGGGGTAAAGCCGCATCTCGCGCGGGCCAAACAGAAGCCCCGGCTCACCGATGTCGAACACCGCCTGCTTCTGTTCCGGGCTGAGTTTCTTCTTGATCCACAGGAACTTGCGGGCGCCTGTGAAATCCTTGATCAAGCGTTCGCGCTTCAGATCGGGGAAGATTTTCACAAGCTCATCAGCGGCCCGCAGCGGATCCACCATCAAGGGTGGTTGCGCATAAAGCGCGTGGGTCACAAGGTTGGTAGCCAGAATGCGCCCCTGCCGGTCGACGATATCGGCCCGCGCGGTGGCAATCGCCGATCCCGGCGCCTGCGCGCGCGGTTCCTGCGGTTCGGTCGAGGACAGCATCGCCATGCGCCCGCCCACCACCAGAAAAGCGCACAGGAACAGCCCCGCCATCACCAACAGCCGCCCTTCCGAGCGCAAGCGCGACCGATCACGGATTTCTTCATGCCGGTGGCGCAGGTTCTCGCGTTCGATCGCGTCGGGGTTTTCACCCTTGGCGCGGGCATCGAGGATACGGGCCAGCGGGCGCAGGGGGACACGGGTCATTGGTCAATCTCCCCGAAAACATCAAATGTTTCAGTGATTTCCGGCAAATCCTCGTCCGGGAAGACCACCTGATCGACCCGGCCAAATTGCTCGGGCGCCAGCGGCAGAAGCCCCAGCCGGTCATAATTCAGCTCGGCCAGATCACGCAGACGGTCCGGGCGGTTCAGATAGGCCCATTCGGCCCGCAGCACCGCCAGTTGTTCCTGCATCTGGCCGATGTCACGCTGTAACTCCTCGACCCGATCAAGCGATGCCTGCGTCTTGTAGTTCTCGGAATAAGCCCAATAGGCCAGCGCCATGACAACCAGAGCAGAGGAAATGTAAAGCAAGCTGCGCATTATGATTTATCCTTGAAGACAAGGGGTGGAAGACCAAGTTTGCGCCGGTCGGAGGGGCCGGCAGGGGCATCGGTGCGGGTGGCCACGCGCAGGCGCGACGACCGAGCACGTGGATTTTCGGCCAGTTCATCGGCATCAGGCGCGATGGCCTTCTTCGGGGTCAGGGTGAAGCGCGGCGTTTCCGCTGCCTCTTGCGGGGCATAGCGTGACCCGCCACCGCCTTCGGACGCGCGCGCTTGCAGGAAACGTTTCACGACACGGTCTTCCATCGAATGGAACGTGACGACAGCCAGCTTACCGCCGGGTTTCAGCGCGCGTTCTGCGGCCTCAAGCCCGTCGATCAACTGCCCGAACTCGTCATTCACGGCGATGCGGATCGCCTGGAACGACCGCGTCGCCGGGTGGCTTTGACCGGGTTTCGACCGCGGCAGGCATTTTTCCACCACACCTGCCAGTTGCAGAGTGGTTTCAAACGGCGCCTCCGCCCGTGCTTTCACAATGGCACGCGCAATCCGGCGCGAAGCGCGTTCTTCGCCGTAATGATAGAGGATGTCGGCCAGCGTTTCTTCATCCGTCTGATTGACGATGTCGGCGGCGGTCGGGCCGGATTGGCTCATCCGCATGTCCAGCGGCCCGTCGCGCATGAAGGAAAAACCACGATCCGCCAGATCCAACTGCATCGAACTGACCCCAAGGTCCAGAACCACGCCGTCCAGCGGGCGGCCTGCCAGTTCGTCCAAATCGGAAAACGTGCCCTCACACAGGGTCAGCCTGTCGCCAAAATCCGCCGCCCAATCGGCGGCCATATCGAACACCATGGGATCTCGGTCAATGCCGCAGACCCAGTCGGCCCCGGCCTCCAGCAATCCACGGGTATAGCCCCCCGCCCCGAAGGTGCCATCCGCCCAGTCGCCAGAAACAGTCGCGACCGCTTGCAAAAGCGGCCGTAGCAAAACTGGGATATGAGGACGATTTTCGGTGGCAGCCGGGTCGGTCATGTCATCCATCCCCTCCGGATCTCGACGCGCCGCCCAAAAGCGTGAGCGGGTCGAAATCTTCAGGCAGGCTGTCCAGCCATGCCTCGGCCTTGGCCATTTCGACGTTTTCGTAGGTCTCGGGCTTCCAGATCTGAAACGTGTCGCCGGTTGCGATGAAGAACGCCTCGTTCTCAAGCCCGATTTTCTGGCGCAGCTTGGCAGGCAGAACCAGTCGGCCGGTTTCATCCACCGTTGTCGGCAGCGATTGACCGTTGAACATACGCTCCAACGCGCGACGTTCGACCGAACCGCGCGGCAAATCGGCGATCTGCTGATCGACCTCGTCAATCGCTTCGATCGTGTAACATTCAAGGAAGTTGCGGCGCTTGTCGCCATAGACAATGACGAGATTGGGGTTCAGGCCTTCGGTCCAGTCGGGGTCGCCAGCCTCAAGCACACGGCGAAACAGGGCCGGGATCGAGACCCTGCCCTTTG
>JAUHWP010000155.1 GCA_030424645.1 Alphaproteobacteria bacterium | reverse complement strand
GCAAACCGCTTGCGCAGCAGGTGGAAAGCTGGGGCATCACGCTGACGACCATCCCCGACGAGGTTGCGGAATGCTGATGGGGAACGACACGATAATCGCCCATGCCGAAAGGGTGGCGGATCTGGCTGGTCAGGCGGCAATGGGATACTTCCGCAACCTGCTTGAGGTCGAGTTGAAAGCGGATGAAAGCCCCGTGACCCAGGCGGATCGCGGTGTCGAACGGCGCGTGCGGGCCTATCTGGACGAGCATTTCCCGGATGACGGCATTCTGGGCGAGGAGTTTGGCCAGTCGGACCTGTCTTGCGACCATGTCTGGAGCATCGATCCCATTGACGGCACCCGGTCGTTCCTGTCCGGTCATCCGCTGTTCGGCTTTCTGCTGGCGCGGCTTTACAAGGGCGTCCCGACCATCGGCGTGATCGGGATGCCAGCGTTGAAGGAAACGATGATCGGTGTGCGGGGCGGCCCCGCCACGTTGAACGGCCAGGCGGTCGGGGTTTCGGGGCAGGTGTCGCTGGACCGGGCCATCCTGTTCATCAACGAGGCCGAGAAAATCCTTCACCGGTATCCGGGCGTTTTCGACAGCCTGCAATCAGCCGGGCACACGCGGCGGTTCGGGTATGACTGCTATCCCCATGCCCTGGTTGCCATGGGGCATGTCGATGCGGTGGTGGACGAGGATCTGCAACCCTATGACTATCTGCCGCTGGTGCCGGTGATCGAGGCTGCCGGCGGCGTCATCACTGACTGGGCGGGCAATGCCCTGACCTTGTCGTCGGGAACGTCGGGCGTCATCACCGCCGCCACGGCCGAGCTTCATGCGCAGCTTTTGCACCGGGTGAGGTCATAGCATGGCCATCGTGATTTTCGTCATCAACCTTGCCGGCGCGACCATGCTGCTGCTGTTTGCCGTGCGGATGGTGCGCACCGGGATCGAGCGCAGCTTCGGCGCATCGTTCCAGCGGATGTTGACGGGCAGTCGCAACCTGATCGGCGCAAGCACGACCGGCGTTTCGCTTGCGATTGTGCTGCAAAGCTCGGCGGCGGTGGCACTGTTGGCGACGGGGTTCGCCTCCAGCGGTTATCTGGCATTTCCAACCGGGCTGGCGATCGTGCTGGGCGGAGACCTGGGGTCGGCGCTGATCATTCAGATATTGTCGTTCAAACTGGATTGGCTGGTGCCGCTTTTGCTGGCGGCGGGCGGCTGGCTGTTCGTGAAGGTCGAAAGCAAAAGGGGGCGGCAGTTTGGCCGCATCCTGATGGGGGTGGCGTTCATCCTGATCTCGCTTCAGTTCCTGCGCGAAGCGGTCGCCCCGATCAGTGACAGCGCCTTTCTTCCCGCCGTATCCGGCTATCTGGCCCGCGATTTCGTGACGGCGTTCATCGTCGGCGCCGCCCTGGCTTTTGTGATGCATTCCAGCGTCGCGGCCATCCTGATGTGTGTGACGCTGGTTCAGATTGATGCCATCCCCTTCGCCGCCGCGCTGTCCCTGCTTCTGGGGGCGAACCTGGGCAGTGCCTTCATTCCGATCTGGCTGACTCGTGGCATGCCGCCGGTGGGGCGGCGCATTCCGTTTGCAAATCTGATGCTGCGGGGCAGTTGGGCGCTGCTTGTTCTGTTTGCGATCAATTTGCTGGGCCATCCCGACCACCTGCTGCTGGTCAGTCCGGGTCAGTCGCTGATTTATGCCCATATCGGGTTCAACCTGTCGCTTCTGGTTCTGGCCTTGCCCTTCTGCGGCCTGGTCGAACGCCCGGTCACGGCGCTGCTTCCGAATGGCGCGGATGGGCAACAGATGGGGGCCGAGCAACCGGGCAGCGCGCTGGACGCCGCGGCGCTTGACACGCCGCAGCAGGCCATCGCCAGCCTGAAACGCGAGCTGTTGCGCATGATCGGGTTGGTCGAGCGGATGTTTCACACCGTGCCCCGCCTTTATGACGCAACCGATGTGTCGACCTTGCGGGCCACACGCAAGCAGGATGACGAG
Source organism: Alphaproteobacteria bacterium (assembly GCA_030424645.1). GTDB lineage: Bacteria > Pseudomonadota > Alphaproteobacteria > Rhodobacterales > Rhodobacteraceae > Aliiroseovarius. Next base: position 3,958 of record JAUHWP010000155.1, on the reverse strand, counting down.
GTGAACGATACGCTGTCGGGCATCCGCTCTTATGTCGCGAGCATGCCGCAGGAGGCCTATTCAAAGGCCGATACCAAGACCGTTCGGGGCCTGATGGAATATGCCATCCGGCTTGAGGCGGCAGGCGATGTGATCGCGATCAAGCTGACCTCGGTCGCGAAGGAAAAACTGGATGGTCATCTGAGCTTTTCCGAAGAAGGCTGGGCCGAGCTTTTGCGGATGTACGAGGCCGTATGTGCGAATTTTCACCTGGCCAGCAATGTGCTTGTGTCCGACGATCTGGAAAGCGCGCGCCTGCTGGTGGTCGAGAAAGCGGATTTCAAACGGGCCGAGCGCAAGAGCCGGAAATACCACCTTGCACGCCTGCAAGACGGTCGCGCGGAAAGTTTTGAAACCAGCGATATTCACCTGGAAACCCTGCGCGCCCTGCGCGACATCAACAACCACATTGCCGCGATCGCCTATCCGATCCTGTATCGGAACGGTCAGCTTCTGGAAACGCGTCTGATCGAAGATCTGGACGCCCAGGACATAAGCGGCTGAGAGACCCATGCGACCCGTGAGCATCCACAGCGAGATCGGCGAAATGGCAAAAAGCCAGATGTGTCACAAGACATTGACAAACTTGTGTCACGAGGCGCGCAGCACGACCTGCTGTGCCGAAAGCCACAGGAAATCCTGCGCTGCGGGTCGTGTTCTGATGAACGAGCTTAGTATAAGGCAAGCCAATCATATGGTAGGTATAATCGATTTTTCTTGTCGTCATAACCTGCCAAACTGGCTTGAAAAAGGATGGCGTGGAAGGTGATCGCTCCCGCCTCGACAACAGAAGATCAACAGAGGAGAAGACAATGAAACACACAGCGAAAAGACTCGCGTCCTTCCTGGCAGGCGTTGCTTTTGCAACGACGGCCATCGCGGAAACGGAACTGACCGTCTATACCGCCGTCGAGGCCGAGGATCTGGCCCGTTACGCCGAGACCTTCAACCAAAGCCACCCCGACATCAAGATCAATTGGGTGCGGGATTCCACTGGGATCATCACCGCCAAGCTGCTGGCTGAACGCGACAACCCGCAGGCCGATGTGATCTGGGGTCTGGCGGCCACGTCGCTGCTGCTGCTGAAATCCGAAGGGATGCTTGAACCTTACGCCCCGGCCGGTGTTGAAAGCCTTGATCCGAAATTCGTCGATGGGGATAACCCGCCCGCCTGGGTCGGTATGGATGCCTGGGTCGCATCGGTTTGCTATAACACCGTCGAAGCCGAGAAGCTTGGCCTGACCCCGCCCACATCGTGGAAGGATCTGACCGATCCGATGTATGCGGGCCATGTGATCATGCCGAACCCGAACTCGTCCGGCACGGGCTTTCTTGATGTATCCAGCTGGCTGCAACTCTTCGGTGAAGAAGGCGGCTGGGAATACATGGACGCGCTGCATGAAAACATCGCGCGCTATACCCATTCGGGATCCAAGCCCTGCAAGCTGGCGGCATCGGGCGAGATTCCGATCGGTATTTCCTTTGCCTTCCGTGGCGCGAAATCGAAGGCCGATGGTGCCCCGCTTGACATCATCGTCCCGTCCGAGGGCGTGGGCTGGGACATGGAAGCCACTGCGATCGTTGCGGGGACAGCCAATCTTGCAGCCGCGCAGACCCTGGTTGATTTCACCGTCACCAAGGAAGCCAACGAGATGTATAACACCGGCTATGCAGTTGTTGCCTATCCGGGCATCGCAAAGCCTGTCGAGCATTTCCCCGAGGGGCTGCTGGACGCGATGATCGACAATGATTTTGAGTTCGCCGCCAATAATCGCGCGGCCATTCTTGAGGAATGGCAAAGCCGCTATGACGGCAAGTCCGAACCCAAGTCTTAAGGTCAGGAAGCGGGGGCCGGTTCCTGGCCCCCGCGTTCAACCGCGCCCCACCCAGACCTGACACCGCGCCCGGTTGCCGCCGGACCGATGAGGCAATCGTGCCACCCGAACATGTAAGGACAAGCTCGTGATACAAGACACTGCTATAGGTCAGAAAACCTATCTCAGCATCGACAAGCTGTGGAAAGCCTTCGGCACCTTTCTTGCGCTGAAAGACATCTCGCTAGACATCAACGAAGGTGAATTCGTCTGTTTTCTTGGCCCGTCGGGGTGTGGCAAGACGACCTTGCTCAGGGCCATTGCGGGGCTTGATCTGCAAACCAAGGGCAGCGTGATGCAGGACGGGCGGGACGTGTCGAACCTGCCGCCGTCCGAGCGGGATTTCGGGATCGTATTCCAATCCTATGCGCTGTTTCCCAACCTGACGATCGAGAAGAATATCGCTTTCGGGCTGGAAAATACCGGCCGCAGCAAGTCCGAGATCGCGGTGCGGGTCAGCGAGCTGCTGGATCTGGTCGGGCTGCCGGATCAGGGCCGGAAGTATCCGGCGCAACTGTCTGGCGGTCAGCAACAGCGGATCGCGCTGGCCCGCGCGATTGCCACCAATCCGGGGTTGTTGCTGCTGGATGAACCCCTGTCGGCGCTGGACGCCAAGGTTCGCGTTCACCTGCGGCACGAGATCAAAGAGCTTCAGCGCAAGCTGGGCGTGACCACCGTCATGGTGACACATGATCAGGAAGAAGCGCTGGCGATGGCCGACCGGATCGTCGTGATGAACCACGGCGTGATCGAACAGGTCGGCACCCCCACCGAGATTTATCGCGAACCGGCAAACCTGTTCGTTGCCGACTTCATCGGTGAAATGAACCAGATCGATTCCATGGTGGCCAAGGGCGGGCGCCTGAGCGTCGGGGAAAAGACCTTCGCCTGCCACGACCACAGGTTCAGCGACGGCACCGCCGTTGTGGCCGCCATTCGCCCCGAAGACATCATTCCGCACGAAGACGGATATACCGCCGACGACCCGAACCGGAACTGCATCGACGTCATGTTGAACGAGATGGAGTTTCTGGGGTCATTCTGGCGGTGCCGCCTGCACAACGAACGGTTCGGCGGGTCCGAGTTGATCGCCGATTTCTCGATCAACGCGGTGCGCCGGCTGGGATTGGGCGAGGGTCGCAAGATGGTTATCGAACTGCCCATCGACCGCCTGATGGCATTTGACCGTCCGGGGGCAAACTGATGGCGGATGCAACCGATCTTTCACAACTGCCCGCCGAGCCGACCATCAAGGGCAAGCTGAGCCGCGATGACATCATCATGCGTGGCGGGATGTTGGTGATCGCGCTTTATCTGATCGTCACGCTGGCCTTTCCGCTTTATGCAATGCTGTCGAAGTCGTTTTCGACCTATCGGTTCGAACTGTCCCAATATGAATTCCAGGTCAGTGACGAAGACGGTGTGTTCGACGGCACGGTGCTGAACGGTGCCGAGCTGAATGCGCAGACCGGGGCGATTGACGAACGTGACCTGAGTGCGGGATCGGATGGGCGCATTGGCGTGACCGGCTTCTTCCCGGATTTCAGTTTCCGCAGCCCGGTCATGTATCAGATCCGCAATACCAGCGATCAGGGGCGTTTTCTGGTCGGCTCGACCCTTCAGGATGGCACCGACTGGGTGACGCTGGACAGCAATACCTTTCGCCGCGTGCAGTTGCGCCCTGTGAAATCGACAGGGTTCGATAATTTCATAAGCTATTTCTCGACGCCCGCCCTGTTCAATTCGATCAAGAATTCGCTGTGGATCGCGGTGGTCAGCACCATCGTGACCGTAACGCTGGCCTTCTGGTTTGCCTATGCGCTGAACCGCAGTTGCATGCGTTACAAGGGCGTGTTTCGGCTGATCGCGATGGCGCCCATCCTTGTGCCGTCCCTGTTGCCGGGGATCGCGCTGGTCTATCTGTTCGGCAATCAGGGCATGATCAAGGATCTGCTGTTCGGTGCCAGCATCTATGGCCCGATCGGGATCGTCATCGGGTCGGTGTTCTTCACCTTCCCTCATGCGTTTCTGATCATCTCGACTGC
>JAUHWP010000025.1 GCA_030424645.1 Alphaproteobacteria bacterium | reverse complement strand
GATCATCTGGCCCCAGGCTGGAGCCGCCCCTATCTGCGCCTGAGCCGTGCGGACCGGCCCATCGGCACCTGGCTTTTGCTGTTGCCTTGTTGGTGGGGCGTTCTGCTGGCGGCCAATGTCACCGGGCATTTCGGCTGGTTGGATGCGTGGATCATGCTGGGATGCGCCATCGGCGCCTGGCTGATGCGCGGGGCGGGCTGCACGTGGAACGACATCACCGACCGTGACTTTGATGCACGGGTCGAGCGCACCCGCAGCCGGCCCATCCCCTCGGGTCAGGTCACGGCCAGACAGGCGGCGATCTGGATGGCGATGCAGGCCCTGATCGCCTTCGCCATCCTGCTGACTTTCAACGGTGCAACCATCCTGTTGGGGATCGTATCGCTTGCCCCGGTCGCGGTTTATCCTTTCGCCAAACGGTTCACATGGTGGCCGCAGGTGTTTCTGGGCATCGCCTTCAACTGGGGCGCGCTTCTGGCGTGGACAGCGCATACCGGCAGCCTGGGCTGGCCCGCAGTGGTGCTTTATGTCGCAGGCATCGCCTGGACGCTGTTTTATGACACCATCTATGCCCACCAGGACACCGAGGATGACGCCCTGATCGGGGTCAAGTCCACGGCCCGGCTGTTCGGCGACAACAGCCGGAAATGGCTTCTTCTGTTTCAGGTCCTGACCGTCGCCTTGATGGCATTTGCCGTTGTTTTGGCCCTGGTTCCGGGCGAAAATGTCCTGTCGCTGGCCATTGCGCTGGGGGGTGTCTGGTTCATGGGCTGGCATATGATGTGGCAGCTCAGACAGTTGAAAACGGACGATCCGCAAACCTGTTTGCGCCTGTTCAGATCGAACCGGGACGCCGGGCTTCTGCCTGTGCTGTTTCTCGCCATCGCGATATTGCTGTGATTGCGCCGGACTGCGACACGCCGTAAGAAGCACAGGATTCACTAGACAACGGACGCCATTCAGTATGCGCCTTTCGCAAGTATTTCTGGTTCCAACCTCGTTCTTCATCGCGGCACTGGTGTCTTTGTTGGCCGCAAACCTGGCGGTGTCGACGGTCGAAAGAACATCGAAAGATTCGGTCGAAGACGCGCTGTTCCTGAAGGGGTATGAATGGGCCAGCGTCGATACCGACGGGTTGCAGGTGATCCTGTCCGGCATTGCCCCCAGCGAAGCCGCCCGGTTCAGGGCTTTGTCGGCCGCCAGCGCGGTGGTGGATTCGAGACGCGTCATCGACAACGTCACCATCCCCGCAGCCGAGGCCATCAAGCCGCCACGGTTTTCCATCGAAATCCTGCGCAACGATGCCGGTATCTCGATGATCGGCCTGATCCCCGCGGCTTCGGACCGGGAGGCCCTGAACAAGGATGTCAACGCGATCGCGCGCGACTCGCATGTCACCGACCTTCTGGAAACGGCGGATTATCCGGTGCCGCAGAACTGGGACGAGGTGCTGGCTTTCGCGGTCTACGCGCTTGAGACCCTGCCCCGCTCCAAGATCTCAATGGATGCCGACAAGGTGGCAATCACCGCGCTTGCCGACAGTGACGACCAAAAGGCCGAGTGGGCGCGTGACCTGAAACGCGCAGCGCCGCGAACGGCGCTTCTGTCGATCGACATCTCTGCACCGCGCCCGGTGATCACCCCCTTCACCTTGCGTTTCCTGATTGACGAGGACGGCCCCCGCTTCGACGCCTGTTCGGCACATACGACGGTCGGGCGGGCAAAGATCGTCTCTGCCGCGACCGAAGCGGGTCTGACCAGGGCCGCCAACTGCACCATTGGGCTGGGCGTTCCGTCGCCTGACTGGCCCGACGCCGTCGAAACCGGCATTCGTGCGGTCAGCGAACTGGGTGGGGGGTCGATTACCTTCTCGGATGCCGACGTGACCCTTGTGGCACCCGACACCACCCCGCAGGCCACCTTCGACCGTGTTGTGGGCGAGCTGGAAAACAACCTGCCCGACCTCTATTCGCTGCATTCGGTTTTGCCCGCCCCGGTCAAGATCGACGGAAGTGGTGAGGGCAGCGGCCCGCCGGAATTTGTCGCCACGCGCAGCCCCGAAGGGTTGGTGCAATTGCGGGGACGCCTGACGGATGAAACCCTGCGCAGCGCCACGGAAAGCTTCGCACGTGCCAAGTTCGGATCCGGCAATGTCTATCCCGCCACCCGGCTGGACGAAGAACTGCCGAACGACTGGCCCACGCGCGTTCTGGCGGCGCTGGATGCGCTGTCGTTCCTGTCCAGCGGGTCGGTGGTGGTTCAGCCCGAGGTCGTGGACATCCGCGGCGTCACCGGCGACCCGGACGCCAGCGCCTCGGTCTCGCGCGTGCTGAGCGAGAAGCTGGGCGCATCCGAGAACTTTCAGGTCGATGTCGAGTATCAGGAAGAACTTGACCCGCGCCTGGCGCTGCCCAGCCCCGAGCAATGTGCCGCAGACATCAACGCCGTCATGGCGAAAGAAAAGATCACCTTCGCCCCCGGCTCGGCGAATATCGAAGCGACCGCCGCCGGAACCATCGACGAGATCGCCGAGATCATGAAGAATTGCGCCGAGGTGCGGATGGAAATCCAAGGCTACACCGACAGCCAGGGGCGCGAGGAAATGAACCTTGCCCTGTCGCAAAGCCGGGCGCAGGCGGTTCTGAATGCCCTGCTGACACGGCGCATCCTGACGACCAACCTGACCGCGCAGGGGTATGGCGAGGCCGACCCCATTGCCGACAACGGGACCGAAGAAGGGCGCGAAGCCAACCGCCGCATCGAGTTTCGTCTGCTTGACACAGCCTCGTCGGACGGCTCGGACGATGACGGTAACGGCGACGGCGACGGCGAAGATCAGGCCGACACAGACACAGGCGCAGAAGACGGCGCGACCGCCGCGGCAGCCGCTGACGATCCCGGCCCCGCAACCGGTGACGATGCAAACAGCGATGCAGACACGGGTGCCGAGCCCGACGCAGGTGATGAACCTGCCACCGCGCCCGATGCCGATGCCGATGCCGATGCCGATGCCGATGCCGATGCCGATGCCGATGCCGATGCCGATGCCGATGCCGAGAGTTCTGGCTCCTCGGATGCCGACGCAAGTGCCGATGCTGATGCCGACACCCCACCCTATAGCGGCGTCGATGTCTTCACGCCCGAAGCCGACGACACCCGCCCCCAACCGCGCCCCGAGCGCTAGGCCATCAAACAAGGACAATCCACGATGAACAGAACCGAGTTTATCATCGTCACCGCCATCATCCTGTTCGTGGCTTTCGCGCTTGGGTGGTTCGCACATTGGCTGATCCATCGTTTCGTCCAGGTTGCCGGAACCGAGATGGATGAGTTGGACAAAATGGCGCAGGCGCTTCACGAAGCGGAAGAAACCCGTGATCAGGCAATGAGTTATCTGCAACAGCGCGAAGCGGAAATGTCGAACCAGTTGCAGCAGACCGAGGCCGAACTGAGCGCGGCCATGGACGGCCTGCGGGATGCCCGGCATGAAGCGGGCGAGTTGCGCGCCTATATCGAACGGGTCCAGCAAAGCGGCTGATCGTCCCGGTCGCTTAGGCTTGCCCGTCGCGGCGCGTCACCAACCCCAAAACCCGGCGATCCCGATCCGATCACCTGCGGGTGGTCGGTTTTCATGCGCTGAAACCGCATTCGGCGGTATCGCGGTCAGGAATGTATATCGGATCCAATATGGGGTGGCGCACCCGCCACGTCCATGCTCAACTGATTCCATTGCGAACAGAACGATGTGCCGGAGGAGGCCCGGGCGTGACACCAGATATCCTTCTCAACACGTGTCTCCGATGGCGGGCTGGCCTGCACGAAGGTGATGATATCAGGCCACCTGCCCCGGCATGGCCACGCTTTTGGGCCTGACCTGACATGCGGTTTTTTTCGACCCGGAACCGTCCGGTGCATCTTGGGCCTTACCCGCTGGAACGCCTCAGGCGTCAAAACCTGACAGACAGCCTGCCGCATATTCCCAATCTGACGCCCGTGCGTTTCAATCGCGCGGACCAGCCAGACAGTATCGTCAATGCCATGGCCCCCTATCAGGCGGCAATGGACGCGATCCGGGACGGGGACATCAACCCGGCACGCGCGACCATTCCCGATGATCCTTCCACAAGAAGTGCGCACCTGAAGGCCTTTGGCTACTTCTCGGACGCCTCTATGGTGGGCATCGCAGACCTGCACGCCGATGATGTTCTGGACCAACCCATCACCAACCCCGATATCGAAGGTCTTGTCGACTCGCTGGACAGTCGCGAGGTGCGCACGCTGGCCGCCGGGATCGACACGCTGATGGCCGAGCTGCGCGAAAGCCTTGCCGCCGCGCCCAACCCCATCGACACTCACCGATATGCCGTGGTGTTCCTTTACGAGCACCCCCGCGACCCAAGACCGGACGAGCCGGGGACAGGCTGGATCATGGATGCGCAGGATCAGCGGGCCTGCCTTTTGGGGGCCGAAACGGCAGTCGTCATCGCGAACTACATCCGGCTTCTGGGCTTCGACGCCCGCGCGCATACCGGGGCAGCCACGGATGTCGACCTGAACCGGTTGGCGGTGGCCGCCGGGCTGGCGACGGTCGAAAACGGCCAGCTTGCGGCCCCGTGGATCGGCCCCCGGTTCGGTCTGGCGGCGGTCACGACCGAGATGACGCTGGCGCCGGACCGGCCGCTTGCCCCGATGTCGCACCAACCCTGGCACCAAACCAATGGACCAGCCTGGTGGCTGGGAACCCACACAGTGAAATCGGCCCTGAACCGCGACCCTTACGCCCGCCGCGATTACGCGATGGGCCCCCATCCGTTCGAGCGTCTGAAGCGGGTCGAGACCCCGACAACCTATATCGACGAACCCAATGTCGCCCGCGTCCCGAAACGCGCCGACATGTTTGCCCGCGCGCAGTTCGGTGACATGGGCAAGAACCTGCAAGAATGTTCTTCGGGCGGCATGTATGTGCGCAAGGCCGCCCCCAGCTATGCCCAGCGCCGCGCCTTGGGGGTGCTGACACCCTTGCAGGACGGTCCGGTCAATGACCCGGTCCGTCGCCCGGATGATCCGGTCGCCAATGCCGCCGCGCTGAAGGCCGCCAGCTATTTCCTTGGCATTGATGCGGTCGGCACCAGCCGCTGCCCGGACTGGACATGGTACAGCCACGACGCCACGGGGGCCGAGATCGTGCCCGCCCATGATCAGGCCGTGTCGATGATCGTCGATCAGGGGTTCGAAACGATGGAGGGCGCGTCGGGCGATGACTGGATCGCGGTCAGCCAATCCATGCGCGCCTATCTTCGGTTTTCACTGATCGGGGGGGTGATCGCGCAACAGATACGCAACCTTGGCTATTCCGCCAAGGCGCATACCGTGATGGATGGCGCCGTTCTGCAACCACCCCTTTTGCTGCTCGCCGGTCTGGGCGAGGTCAGCCGGATCGGCGAGGTCATCCTGAACCCCTATCTCGGCCCGCGCCTGAAATCGGGGGTGGTGACAACCGACATGCCGATCGCGCATGACAAGCCGATCGACTTCGGCCTGCAACGGTTCTGCGAAGCCTGCAACAAATGCGCGCGGGAATGTCCGTCGGGCGCCATCACCGCCGGGCCGAAACTGATGTTCAACGGCTATGAAATCTGGAAATCCGACAGCCAGAAATGCACCACCTACCGCGTGACCCAGCCGGGCGGCGCGATGTGCGGGCGCTGCATGAAAACCTGTCCGTGGAACCTTGAGGGCCTGTTTGCCCAAGCGCCCTTCCGCTGGGCGGCGTCCAACCTGCCGGGCGTCGCACCGGTTCTGGCGAAGCTGGACGATGCGGTGGGCCATGGCGGGTTGAACGACACCAAGAAATGGTGGTGGGATCTGAAGCTCGGCCCGGATGGCGGGTATCACCCGACCGACGATCCGGTGAACCGGCGCGGCCTCAACCGTGATCTGGACCTGCGTTACGAGGATCAGACCTTGGCGGTCTATCCTGCCCCGCTGGCCCCGCCGCCCTATCCTTATCCGTTCCCGATGGATCGCGAGGCGGGCATCGCTGCCTATCAGGCGATGATCCCAGCGGATGAATACCGCGCCCGGCTGGCGGCGGGCGACGATACGATGATCCATCGTTACGAGGTGCCCGATGACGCGCCCGTATTGCAACTGATGGTCAGCCGGGTCGAGCCGATGGCCACAGGCGTGACCAAATACGAGTTCGCATCGCTTGATGGCAAGCCGCTGCCGGAATGGACCGCCGGGGCGCATCTGGATGTGCTGGTGTCGCCCGATTTCCTGCGCCAGTATTCGCTGTCCGGCGATCCGGCGGACCGGATGACCTATCAGATCGGCGTCTTGCGCGAAGCGGACGGGCGCGGCGGATCGGCGCTGTTGCATCGCATTTTCACCACGGGACGCAAGGTCTTCGTTGCAATGCCGATCAACCATTTCGAACTGGACGAAAGCGCCACCAAGACCTTCCTGATGGGCGGCGGGGTCGGCATCACACCGATGATCGCCTTTGCCCATCGCCTGCACGCCATCGGCGCGGATTTTGCGTTGCATTACTCCGCCAGGCACCGGGCAGAGGCGGGGTTTCTGGAAGATCTTGCCGTGATGCCGTGGGCGGACCGCGTGCATTTGCATGTCTCGGACGAAGGCACGCGGGCGGATTTCGATGCGATCCTGTCGGGTGCACCTGATGGCACTCATGTCTATGTCTGCGGCGCGGACCGCTATATGACCGCCGTGATGGAGGCTGCCGAGCGGCAAGGCATTCCCGAGCCCGCCCGGCATCTGGAGTATTTCACCCCGCCCGTGCCGCCGGAATATGAAAATCACTCCTTCACACTGAAGCTGAAAGACGGACGGCAGATCGAGGTGCCCGAGGATCAAACGGCGGCGGATGCGCTGAACGCGGCGGGCATCCATGTGGATGTGAAATGCGCGGACGGGATCTGCGGTGTGTGTAAATGCGGCGTGATCGCGGGCAAGGTCGAGCATCGCGATTTCGTCCTGTCGAACGCCCAGCGCGAGGGCAGTATGATCCTGTGTCAAAGCCGTGCTGCCGACCCGGAAGGCAAGATCGAGATTGACCTTTAGCAAACACCTCACAGGAGGTCAGGTGATGAAAACAAGACAGGCCACGATAGATGACGCAGCAGACATCAGCGCATTCCTGAAAGAGCTCGTCGACCTTGGGAAACGGACACGGCCATGGGAAGAAGCCTTCGTTCGCGATCACTACATCGCAAACCCCGATGGCATCCGTTGCAGCGTGGCGGTGGATGACGATGGCATGATCCTCGGGATGCAGGCGCTTTCGCGCGCGACGGAGGGCAATGCCTATGGCGTGACGCCCGGTTGGGGCATCATCGGCACGCATGTCAAGCCTAGCGCCGCCCGCCGGGGCGTCGGGAAAGCCCTGTTCGCAGCAACGATCAAGGCGGCGATGGACGCAGGCATCAGGAGTATTGACGCAAGCATAGGTGCCGCGAATGCCGAAGGTCTGGCCTATTACGAGGCGATGGGGTTTCACACCTACAGGACACCCGACAGAAAGATCTGCAAACTGTTCGAAGTGCCTTTGGCCGCTGACCGTAACGCTTGACGCTACTCGGCGTGCGCGACCTCTTTCGGCAGGGTCAGCACGAACGTGGTGCCGTCAGTGCCGGTTTTTTCCAGCGACAGCGTCCCCCCATGGCCGCGCGCCAGTTCGGCAGCGATGGCCAGCCCCAGGCCCGACCCGCCCCGTCGGTTGGTGCCCGCGAAGGGCTGGAACAGATGGTCCTGCGTGGGCTTTGGCAAGCCCGGTCCGGTATCTGCCACGCGTATCTGCCAATCGGTGTCGGTTTCCGTTGCCTGCACGGCAATCTCGCCCGGTTTACCGGTGGCAACAATCGCCTGCCTTGCATTGCGCACAAGGTTGGACAGGACACGGTAAAGCTGTTCCGGGTCGGCGCGCAGGGTCATGCCGGTGGGGATGTCTTCGGCAAAGGATATGTCGTGATCGCCCGCCGCCAGCCGTTCGCTGTCGAAAATGTCGCTGGCCAGATCGGCCAGCGCAATCCATCCAAGGGCCGGAGCGGGTTCTTCTGCCTTGCCGAAGGTTAGCGTGTTTTCACACAGGCTGACCGCCCGATGGATCGAGTTCACGAGCTTCGGCCCGACCCGTTTCACCATCGGATCCTTGCTGCTTTCCATTCGGTCGGCAAACAGCTGCGCCGTGGTCAGGATGTTGCGCAGATCGTGGCTGATCCGGGCCACCGCCCCGCCCAGTTGCGCCAGCCGTTCCTTTTGCTTCAAGGCCCCTGTCAGATCGGTTTGCAGGCTTTTCAGGGCCAGTTCGGCCTCGCGCAACTCGGTCACATTGGTGCTGGGCTGGATGATCCTTCGCGCATCTTCCGGGTCAATGGCATAGTCTTTCATGTTGCCGACCACCCGCTTGATCGGCCGCACCATGAACGACCGCACGGCCAGGAACAGAAGACCGGCGGTAATGACTGAAATGACCGCCGACAGGTAAAGAATGTTCAACCCGTATTCCAGCATTGCCGTGCGCAGCTTGCCGGTCATCATCGTGATCTCGATCACCAATCCGCCTTCGCGCACCGGGTCGCCGATCACGCGGATCACCTCGGGTTCCGGCGTGAACAGGCGCACCATCGCGTCGCGGATCAGCGTGAATGGCGTGGACTGGCGCAAATCGAAGCTTTTCTCGACCGGTTGGGGCATCGGGGACGACAACATCAACTCGCGCATCTCGTCGCGACGCAAGACGACGTTATAGACCTCGGCGTTTTCCAGAAGCTCGGCTTCCAGTTCCGGCGCGATCATGTCATCGGCCAGCAGAACCAGCGATGCGATCTGTGCACGCTCCAGCCGGGTGCGCAGGTAATCTTCGCGAAACCGCGCGACCGAGGGCACGAAGATCAGCACCTCGGCCAGCATGACGAACAGGGTCGTCAGGATCAGGAAACGGCCTGAAAGGGTGTTAAACACGACGCGCGCTCCGCTGTTACGTCATCACGGAAGGACTCGTTGCACCAGCCCGACAATCCGCTTCACCCAAGGGTTATCAAACAGTCGTGGCGAGAAATAGGCCCCTGCTGCACGTTTGCTGACTTCGGCCATGGTTGGATAGGGCGCAACCATGGCGGCGATCTGGCTTAGTTTCAGGTTGTTGGCCATCACCAGCGCCCACAGGGTGATCATTTCGCCAGCACCCGGCCCCACGATAGACACGCCGACCGGGCGGCCTTTGACGATCATGACCTTGATCAGGCCATTGGTTTGCCGGGTTGCGATGGCTCTGTCATTACCGGCGAAGTCGAACCGGGCAACCTCCATCTTGTCGCCATGCGTTTCACGCGCCTCGGCCTCGGTCAGACCGATCTGCGCCAGTTCGGGCGAGGTGTAGGTGGCCCAGGGAATATGATCGGAGCGTTGCTTTGACGGCAACCCGAACAGCATCGAGCGGATGATCACGCCCGCGTGGTATCCCGCCACATGGGTAAATTGAAGCCCCCCGGCCACATCCCCAATGGCATAGACCTTGCGGTTCGTGGTGCGCAGGCTACCGTCCACCTTAATCCCCGTGCGGGTGGGTTCGATACCCGCGGCCTTCAAATTCAGCTTGTCTGTATTGGCTTTGCGCCCCACCGCAACCAGCAGGTGCGATCCCTTGAAGATACGACCGTCCTTGGCTTCGACCTCGATTGCGCCCAGCTTGCCGCGCACTTCGACGGCCATCGCGTCTTCTTCAATGGCGATGCCCTCGCCCCGCAAGGCATCCAGCACCTGCCCGGCCAGTTCCGGGTCGTCCTTGCCCAGGGCCTTCGCGCCTTCGATCACCGTCACGTCGCACCCAAGACGGCGATGGGCCTGCGCCATCTCCATACCAATAGGACCACCGCCAATGATCAACAGGTGCGTTGGTTGTTCTTTCAGTTCGAACAGCGTTTCGTTGGTCAGATGCGGCACGTTGTCCAACCCCGGAATGGGCGGCACCAGCGGTGATGACCCGGTCGCAATCACGAACCGCCGGGCTGTGATGATGTGATCGCCCGCCTGCACTTCGGTGGGCGAGATAAAACGGCCGTATTCGGTGATCACCCGCACCCCCAGCCCTTCGAACCGTTCGACCGAATCGTGCGGCTCGATGGTGGCGATGGTGTCGCGCACATGCGCGTGCGCGTCGTCCCAGCCCATCCCGACATTGGCCGCGTGCAACAGCGCCTTGGACGGCACACAGCCATAGTTCAGGCAATCCCCGCCCATCTTGTGACCTTCCAGAAGCACCACAGAGGCGCCCATCTGCACGGCCCCTGCCGCAACCGACAGCCCGCCGGAACCTGCGCCGATGACACAAACATCAACCTTGATACGCTCGGCCATGTCAGGCTCCTTTTCTGAAGCGTTTCAGAACCATCGGCAAAGCCGCCAAGCCCGCCAGCCCAAGCATGGGCAACAGAATGTGAGGTTCGAAAATAATACCAAGGTCAGGGGTTTCACCACGGGCGAACACCTCGCCCAGCCCGGCCCCGACAGATGTATAGACCAGACCGCCGGGAATGATTCCGATGAAGGTCGAGATCACGAACCGATACAGCGGCACCCCGACCAGCGCGGGGATCAGGTTTGCCACGAAGAACGGCACGGCAGGCACGAGCCGGATCAGGAACAGAACCGACCATTGGTTTTCGTCGATCCCGTCCTTGATCGCCTTCACCTTGCCTTCGCTGGTTTCCATCCGGGCGGCCAGCCGTTCCCCCAGCCCCCAGCGGGCGGCCAGAAAGATGATCGTGGCGCCAATCGTGGCGGCCGTGACATTGAACAGGACGCCCGGAAAGGTCGAAAACAGGAACCCGCCCGTCAGCGTGGCAATCGTCGCGCCCGGCAGCGAGAAACCGACAATCACGACATAGGCCAGAATGAACACCAGCATGGTCATCAAGTAATTCGCATCCCGAAACGCCAGCAGCGCCTCGCGGTTTTGCGCAAGGGTTTCGAAGCTCAGGTAATCGCGCAGGGTGACGCCCCCCACGATCGCAACAAGCAGGATCGCAACAAGCGGGAGGCGGCGCAACATGGGGTGCTGGGCTTGCTTTGGCGTCTGCAACTTGGGTTCGGTCATCATCAAATGCGGCTCCACTGCCCACACGGCAGGGCGCCGCAGGGTGTTTGCACGAGGATGGGGCGAAACCTGCCCCTTGCCCACCCACCTCACGCGTGGTTGAACCGTGATGAGCAAATCGTTCCTGCCTGTAACAAAGCACCGAAAATTCTGCATCAGGCATTTGACTTGCCCCGCAATGCCCCCTATAGACCGGTCTTCGAATAACACACGCGCCGAATCCACCGGGATTGGGGGCATATGACGGAGACGGGCGATGAAACGCACCTATCAACCTTCGAACCTGGTTCGCAAACGCCGCCACGGCTTCCGTGCGCGTATGGCAACGAAAGCCGGTCGCAAGATCCTGAACGCACGTCGCGCACGTGGCCGGAAGTCGCTGAGCGCGTAAGCGCCGGGGCCGCAGTCATGTCTGCGCCCAAAGCTGACAAAACGAAGACCGCCGGGGCCGAAGGGCCCGCGGCGGTTTCCGTTTGCGCGGGCGATCCAACGCTCGCGACCCTGACCCTGCGGCGGGATTTCCTTGCCGCAGCGCGCGCCCGTCGTGCGCCCGCGCCCGCATTTATGTTACAGGCGCGCAAGCGACGCGATGACGAAACGGTGCCACCCGCACAAACGCGCATTGGCTACACCTGCTCCAAGAAGGTCGGTAACGCGGTTGCCCGCAATCGCGCCAAGCGACGTCTGCGCGCCATTGCCCATGAGGTTCTGCCGACCCACGGCAAGCCCGGATGGGACTACGTGCTGATCGGTCGCGCTGAAAAAACCGCCAGCCGCGACTATGTTGATCTGAAAGCGGACCTTGTTCGCGCCCTCAATCAGATTCACACCTCGCGCCAGAAACCATGACCCCCGCCGCCTATCTTCTGTCTCTGCCGATCCGGGCCTATCGGGTCGTCCTCAGCCCGTGGGTCGGATGGAGCTGCCGTTACCAACCGACATGCAGCGCCTATGCCCTTGAGGCATTGCAGAAACACGGCGCCATCAAGGGCGGCTGGCTGGCCGCCAAACGCATTGCCCGCTGCAACCCGTGGGGGTCTTGCGGCTATGACCCGGTGCCCGACGGAAAACATGACGGCGATACACATAAGTGATGCAAACGTGGCCCAACGGTCACAATGCGTGACTTCTTCCCCACAGGTCTTGATATTCACGCCGCCTGCGCTAGAACAGCGCCACCTGTAACGCTCGCAACTGAAGGAGGCGTCATATGATCAATACCAGCGTTCTCCAATTCGCCTGCCGCGTTTCGGTGCAATGGGGCAATATCGCCTCGTGATCGCTGCATCACGCGCCTAACGGCCCCGTAAAGCCGCCCGTGTCGGGCATTCCTGACATCGCTGACACCTATCCGTCCTGACACATTTTCTGTGTTCGCGACCTGTATTGGCGTCGGTGAGTCCCATTAACCACATCCCAAACCAAGAGGGCCGGTGTCTCTGCCGGTATACAACCCATGATGGACTCCAATTATCATTCCGAACCCGTCCGGCTGAACGACTTGCTGGACGACCTGATCAAAGATCACGGCACAATACGTGTGCTGCGTGCGCTGGTCGCGCGCCTTCTGGCAAGGCAGGTGCGACGCCCGGTCGCCGACCACCTGTCCGACCATTTGCGGCGCGACATCGGGCTTCCGCCCGGCCATCCTCCGCCAAGGCTGCATGACCCGCGACTGTGATCGACCTGCCCCGCAGTTTCGGCTGCGGGGCCATGTCAAAAAAACACTTGACCTCAAGTCGGCTTGAGGTCCGACAAAGCATCAACATCGCGACAGGAGACCCAAGATGACACACACCCTGACCCTGCCACCCCGCGCCCACAAGACGCCCTTCCGGCTGGAAGCCACGCTGGTTGGCCTGATCCGCCGGCATGGGCGCTGGCGTGTGATCCGCGCTGCGTTTTTCGCACGGCCACGTCGCCAGTTCGATCTGGACAATCTGCCCCCCGCGTTGAAGCGCGACATGGGGTTGCCCACGGACAGCCCCACCAAGGTGCATCCATGGCACGATCTGCTTTAGGTGGCGCGCAACCGCGCGCCGCCGGCGTCACGAAAGCTTGCCAGACGCCGCCAAAGCGCTTAGACGCCCGCACATGACCGATCTTATCAGCGACCAACTGGACGACATTCACCCGCTGTTTCACGGCGCGCCCTCGACCACCGAGTTCAAGAAGCTGCGCAAGCGCATCATGCGCAATGTGCGCGAGGCGCTTGACCAATACGGCATGGTCGAACGCGGCGCGAAATGGCTGGTCTGCCTGTCGGGCGGCAAGGACAGCTATACAATGCTGGCGGCGCTTTATGAGTTGAAATGGCGTGGCGTCCTTCCGGTCGAGCTTCTGGCCTGCAACCTTGATCAGGGGCAGCCCGGCTTCCCGGCAACCGTCCTGCCCGAGTTTCTGGAGAAAATGCAGGTGCCGCACCGGATCGAATACGAAGACACCTATTCCATCGTGATGGACAAGATCCCGCAGGGCCGCACCTTCTGTTCGCTGTGTTCGCGCCTGCGCCGCGGCAACCTCTATCGCATCGCGCGCGAGGAAGGCTGCACGGCGGTGGTTCTGGGCCACCATCGCGACGATATTCTGGAAACCTTCTTCATGAACCTGTTTCATGGCGGACGGCTGGCCACCATGCCGCCCAAGTTGGTGAACGAAGAAGGCGACCTGTTCGTCTATCGCCCCCTTGCCCACGTGGCAGAGCAGGATTGCGAGAAGTTTGCCACCCAGATGAACTATCCGATCATCCCCTGCGATCTTTGCGGGTCGCAAGACGGGTTGCAGCGCCAGCAGGTCAAGAAGATCATTGATGGATGGGAGGCGAATTTCCCCGGTCGGCGCCAGATCATGTTCAAGGCCCTGATGAACACGCGCCCAAGCCACCTTCTGGACCCGCAATTGTTTGATTTCAAAGGCCTGTCGCTTGCCATGGCGAAAGATCAAGACAATTCGCACTAGTTTCCCGACACCCGTTAACCTCTGATTGACCACATGTTCCTACTTTGTCCCAAAGCAGGGTGCGCGATGCAATTGCACCCTGGGTGTAAGGCGCGGCGAAGGAAGCGATCATGGCAACAGAGCAGAAGGCCGAGCGGCTGAAACGAAGACTTCGCGGGGGGTTGAAGGCCCCTCATCTGGCGGCATTTCTGCCAGCGACCATGATCATCGCCTATTGGTATGGCGGCGAACAGGTGATGATCCTGATCGCCATCCTGTTGCCGGGTCTGCTGGCTGTGGGCGGGGTCCTGACCCGACCGGCACTGCCAAGGTCGCAAAAAATTGACCCCGCCACCGGCCTGCCGCAGCGATCCAGGCTGCTTGAACACCTGAACCTTGGCTTTGAACCCCACGCGGATTGCGAGCGGTCATGCCTGGTGGTGAAGGTCGACGACATCGACAAACTGACCCGGCAGCTTGGAACAGACGGGATGGAACGCGTGCTTCGGACCGTGGCGGACCGGTTGCGCACGGCGTTGCGTGAAACCGACCTGATCTGCAGCCTGGACCCCGGCAGGTTTGGCCTGTCGATCGACAGGCGCCAGCGCGTAGATCTGGAAGCCACCTTACAACTCGCAGCCCGCCTTCAATCTGCGGTCGGCGAGCCGGTATCGCTGGATCAAACCCGTGTGCTGCTGTCGTCCTGTGTGGGATTCGCATTGCCGAACCGTGCCCCCGACCCCACCGGCGAGGCTCTTCTTGCCGCCGCCGAAAGCGCCCTTGCGGAGGCGATCCGCTCGGGGCCGGGGTCGATTCGCGCCTTCTCGAACGGGATGGCCCCACGTGTCGGGCAGGCTGACCACACCCGCGACACATTGCTGCGCGCCCTTGATGAAGGGCAGATTTTACCCTGGTTCCAGCCACAGATCTGCACCAGGACAGGTCGCGTCACCGGGTGCGAGGCACTGGCGCGTTGGCAGCACCCGACCATGGGATTGATCGCGCCCGGCGCGTTCTTGCCCGCGATCACCAAGGCCGGCCTGCTGGGGCGGCTGGGTGAAGTCATTCTTTATGGGGCGCTTTCGGCCTTGCGCGACTGGGACCGTGACGGCGTGGATATCCCTGCGCTGGCCATCAATGTCTCGGGTGACGAGCTGAACAACCCCGCCCTGAGTGAAAAGATCAGATGGGAACTGGATCGTTTTGATATACATCCGGGGCGTCTGGTGATCGAAATCCTTGAGACTGTCGTTGCCCAACCCGATGACGATGTTGCCATCCACAACGTCAGGTCGCTGGCGGCTCTGGGCTGCAAGATCGACCTGGACGATTTCGGGACAGGAAACGCATCAATCGCCAGCATCGCCCGCTTCGATGTCCACCGGATCAAGATCGACCGGTCCTTCGTAACCCATGTCGATACCGACAAGGATCAGCGGAATATGATCTCGGCCATCCTGACCATCGCAAACCAACTTGGCGTCGGGACCGTGGCGGAAGGGGTCGAAACACATGCCGAACATTCCACGCTGGCCACGCTGGGGTGTGACCATGCACAGGGCTATGCCATCGCCAAACCGATGCCGGCGACAGCGTTTCCGGCTTGGGTCGTGACGCACGAACAGAAGCGCGCGGCAGATCGGACCATTCCCAAGCTCGCCTAGCCCCGGTGATCGGCAATGCAAACGGGCGCGCAACCTAAAACTGCTTGACCTTTTGTGCCCTGCCCTGTTGAACCACTCTGACCGAAATGATGAGTGGTGGGGCCAAATGGACGACCAGAACAAGAACCTGATCCTCGCAACAGTGCTGAGCTTTCTTGTCATCACTGGATGGATGATCATGTTTCCTCCGGCAGAGCCCCCCGAAAGCCCCGCGCCGACCGAGCAGGCGACCACCGAGGGCCAGATCGTCCCGGCCCTTCCCGAAACCGGCGGCGCGACCGCGCCTGCCGCCACCACCGCCGATGTCTCGGCCGAACAGGCCAATGTCGGCCGGGTCGAAATCGACACACCGGAACTTGAGGGGTCAATTTCTCTTCTGGGCGGACGTCTGGATGACCTGAAGCTCAAGGACTATCATGTCGAACTGTCGAAAGAGAGCGACATCGTCAAACTGCTGCGCCCGACAGGCGAGCCCGAAGCCTATTACGCACTTTATGGCTGGACCCCGGGCGGCCAAACCGCGCTGGAGGACGTTCCGGGCCCGACCACCGTCTGGTCGATCGAAACCGGCACCAGGCTGACACCCGACACCCCAGTGACCCTGCGGTGGGACAACGGCAACGGCCTGATCTTCCGCCGCACCGTGTCGGTTGACGAAAATTTCATGTTCACGATCAATCAGTCGGTCGAAAATACCGGCGACACGGCCCAGCGCATGGCGCCCTATGGCGTGTTGGCGCGTCACGGCGAGCCATCCAACCTGAAGGGTTTTTTCATCCTTCATGAAGGCGTCATTCGTCAGGTCGACAAGGAACTTGAAGAAACCGATTATTCCGACGTGGCCGATCTGTCGTTCGACGAACGCGAAGGCGCACGGGCCGACGTGGCACAGGTCCAGGAAAACGGCTGGGTCGGCTTCACGGATCATTACTGGATGACCACGCTGATCCCGGAACCCGGCCAAGGGTTCACCTCGGTCGTGCGCTATGCGGAAAATTCGGACATCTATCAGACGCAGATCAGGATGCAGACACAGGACGTGGCCCCCGGCGCCACCGCCAGCGTCGAAACACGCCTGTTCGCCGGTGCAAAGGAATGGGAAACCATCCGCGCCTATCAGAACGAAGACGGCATCCACAGGTTCATCGACTCGATCGACTGGGGCTGGTTCTTCTTCCTGACCAAACCGATCTTCGCAGTGCTGCACTGGCTGAATGCGGTAATCGGCAACATGGGCTGGGCCATCATCGGCCTGACCTTGGTGATCAAGGCGATCCTGTTCCCGCTGGCGTACAAATCCTATGTCTCGATGGCGAAGATGAAAGAGCTTCAGCCCGAGATGGAAAAGCTGAAGGAACGCGCCGGCGACGACCGCGCGAAGCTTCAGCAGGAAATGATGGAGCTTTACAAGAAGGAAAAGGTCAACCCGGCATCCGGCTGTCTGCCGATCCTGCTGCAAATCCCGATCTTCTTCTCGCTCTACAAGGTGATCTTTGTCACGCTGGAGCTGCGGCACGCACCCTGGATCGGCTGGATCAAGGACCTTTCGGCCCCCGACCCCAGCTCGATCCTGAACCTGTTTGGGCTTCTGCCCAACGCCGCCCCCGGCCCCGAGAGCATTCTGGCCATTGTATCGCTGGGCGTTCTGCCCATCATCCTTGGCATTTCGATGTGGCTGCAACAGAAGCTGAACCCGGCGCCCACCGATCCGACCCAGGCGATGATCTTCGCATGGATGCCGTGGGTGTTCATGTTCATGCTGGGGCAATTCGCTTCGGGTCTGGTGGTTTACTGGATCGCGAACAACACGATCACGTTCATTCAGCAATACACCATCATGCGCAGCCACGGGCACAAGCCTGATGTCCTGGGCAACGTGTTGAAAACCTTCAAGCGCAAGTCGAAGGACGCGGGATAATGGCGCATGTCGCCGAAATCTGGCGACATCCGATCAAGTCGCATGGGCGTGAAGCGCTGTTGCACGTGACACTTGGGGCGGGTGAATGCCTGCCCCATGATCGCCACTGGGCCGTGGCGCATGACGCGGCCAAGCTGCCCGACGCGGGTGAATGGGCACCTTGTTCCAACTTTTCGCGCGGGGCAAAGGCCCCGTCATTGATGGCGTTGGACGCGCGCTTCGACCGGGCAAGCAACACGGTCACATTGACCCATCCAGCGCAGCCCGGCATCACGTTCAACCCCGACCGGGCCGAAGATCACGCCCGATTCATCGACTGGGTCACACCTCTTTGCCCGCCGAACCGGGCGGCGCCCGCCCGCATCGTGAAAGCGGATCGGGGTATGACCGACACCGACTTTCCATCGGTTTCGCTGATCAACCTGGCCTCTCACACGGCGGTTGAAGGACAACTGGACCAAAAGCTTTCCCCGCTGCGCTGGCGTGGTAATCTGTTGCTGTCCGGTCTGAACGCCTGGGACGAGAAACGCTGGATCGGCAAGACCGTGCGCATTGGCGAGGCAGAGTTGGAAATCCGCGAGGAGATCACCCGTTGTCTGGCCACCACGGCAAACCCCCGCACCGGCGCGCGCGATGCAGATACGTTGGGCGCGTTGAAACAGGGCTGGGGGCATCAGGAGTTTGGCGTCTATGGCGTAGTCACCAAAGCCGGTGACGTGCATGTCGACAGCCCGGTCGAGGTGATCGCATGACCCAGCTTCCTTTCCCTTTGGCCGACGAGCCTGATCAGCAGGATCGCGAAGCGGGCCGTTTGCTGTTTGCCGCCAACACCGATTTCCTGAAAGGGGTGGTCGCGATGGACGGCCTGCCCGCCCCCGACCGGATCGAGGTTTGCTTTGCCGGGCGGTCAAACGTGGGGAAATCCAGCCTGATCAATGCCCTGACGGGTCGCAAGGGGTTGGCGCGTGCCTCGAACACTCCCGGCCGGACGCAGGAAATCAACTTCTTCACAACAACCGACGGCCCCTATCTGGTTGACCTGCCGGGCTATGGCTATGCCAACGCGCCCGTGAAGGTGGTCGAGAAGTGGCAGCGGCTTTTGAAATCCTACCTTTCGGGCCGCCAGAACCTGCGCCGCGCCTTCGTGCTGATCGACGCGCGTCACGGCGTGAAGCCCGTGGATGACGAGATCATGACGCTGTTGGACAAATCCGCTGTGACCTTTCAGGCGGTCCTGACCAAGGCGGACAAGGTCAAGGAAAAGGACCGCGAGAAGGTGCTGGCGCAGGTGCGCAAGGCGCTGTCGAAGCACCCAGCGGCCTTTCCCGAGATCGTGTTGACCTCGTCCGAAAAAGGGGCGGGCATCGAAACCTTGCGGGCGATCATCGCCACGCTGGACTGACCCACCCGGTCAGACGTGTTGCGCGCCGTTCACCTCGATCTCGGCGCCGGAAATGTATGAGCTTTCATCCGAACACAGGAAATAGATCGCGGCGGCGACCTCTTCCGGTTGGCCAAGGCGTTTCAGCGGCAGCTTTTTGACGATCTTGTCGGTGCCCGGCGACAGGATCGAGGTTTCGACCTCGCCCGGCGCAATGGCGTTCACGCGCACGCCCAGCGGGCCGAAGTCATGCGCCATTTCGCGCGTCAGCGCCGCCAGCGCGGCCTTGGATGTGGCATAGGCGGCACCCGCAAAGGGGTGCACCCGCGCCCCGGCGATCGAGGTCACATTCACCACGGCCCCTTTCGCCGCAGCCAGTTCGTCCTTCAGCCCGCGTGCCAACACGACCGAGGCAAAAAAGTTCACATGGAACACCTTGCCCCAATCCATCAGGTCGGTGTTCAGCGTGTTCAGGCGCGACCCGTTCGGCCCCTTGGGGGATACGCCGGCATTGTTGACCAGCGCATCCAGTTTGCCATCCAGCTTGTCCTGAATGATCCCAACGGCGTTGATTGTGTCGGCGGGGTCGGACAGGTCCAGCTGCACGTGGTCCTTGCCTGTCCCGCCCCAGGGGCATTCCTCGGGGATGGCATGGCGGGAACAGGTGATCACCCGCCAGCCTTCCAGATTGAACCGACGCACGGTCGCGTGGCCAATGCCACGGCTGGCCCCGGTCAGAAGAAGGGTCTTTTGTCGTTCGGCCATGATCGGGTTCCTGTCCATATGGTTCGCCGCAACCCTATCAGTCCACGGGTTGCGCGCAATGGGCCTTGGCATGGCGCAAGCAACGCCTTAACACGGTGGGACACGAGGATAACGGAATGAAGACCCAGGATATGAACCGCGATTGGATCGCCACCGCCCGCACCCTGTCCCAAGCCCTGCCCTATTTGCAGCGCTATACCGGGGCCACCGTCGTCATCAAGTTCGGCGGCAACGCCATGGGTGACGATGAGGCGATGGCAAGTTTCGCGCGCGACATCGTCCTGATGCGCCAGGTGGGGGTGAAACCCGTGGTGGTGCATGGCGGCGGACCGATGATCAACGCGATGCTGGATCGGTTGCAGATCAAAAGCGAATTCGTGAACGGCAAGCGCGTAACGGACGCCGCCACCGTGGAAGTGGTCGAGATGGTCTTGTCGGGCGCGGTCAACAAGCGGATCGTTCAGGCCATCAACGCCGAAGGCGGCAAGGCCGTCGGGCTGTCGGGCAAGGATGCGGGGCTTGTGACCTGCGACCAGACCAACCCCGATCTGGGGTTTGTCGGCACCCCGACCAAAGTGGATGTATCCATTCTGCACGATCTGGCCGCGGCAGAAGCGATCCCGGTGATCGCGCCGTTGGGCTTTGGTCACAACGGCGAGACATTCAACATCAACGGCGACACGATGGCAGGCGCCATCGCAGCCGGCCTGAAGGCAGATCGGCTGCTGCTCTTGACCGATGTCGAAGGGGTAAAAAATGCGGATGGCGCGGTGCTGACACAGCTGACGCCCACGCAGATACGCGAGATGACGGCATCCGGCGTGATTGCGGGCGGGATGATTCCGAAAACGGAAACCGCGCTGGCGGCCATCGATGGTGGGGTGCGCGCGGTCGTCATTCTGGATGGGCGCGCGCCCAATGCGTGTCTGCTTGAACTTTACACCGATCATGGTGCCGGGTCTTTGATCCGGGCCTGACGCCGCCGCCTGTCCGTCGCGTGAATGTGTCTTGCGCTTGGGCGGGCAGCCCATAAATTCCCCCTATGGAATACGAACTCATCCTTCGGCTTGGCACATTTATCGGCCTCTTCGCCTTGTTTGCGATCATCGAGGCCAAAGCGCCCCGTCGCGCCCGCACCCAGCCCCGCCAGACCCGCTGGTTTACCAATCTGTCGATCATCGTGATCGACAGCCTGACCCTGCGCCTGATGGCCCTTCTGTTACCCCTTTTGGCGGTTGGGGCCGCGTTGGATGCGGAGGCGCAGGGATGGGGCGTGTTCAACACCATCGACCTTCCAACATGGGTCGAGGTTGTCGTGTCCATGCTGATCCTTGACCTGGCGATCTGGGCGCAGCATGTCGCGTTTCACAAAGTGCCGATCCTGTGGCGACTGCACCGGGTGCATCATGCCGACCGCGATTTCGACGTGACCACCGCCCTTCGGTTCCATCCGGTCGAGATTGCCGCCTCGATGATCATCAAGATTGGCATGGTCTACCTGCTTGGCGCCCCCGCGCTTGGGGTGATCCTGTTCGAGGTCGTGCTGAACGGCTCGGCCATGTTCAACCACACCAACATGCGCCTGCCGCTGGGCCTGGACAGGTGGCTGCGGCTGGTTCTGGTGACGCCAGACATGCACCGGGTGCACCATTCCGTTCACAGAGATGAAACAGACAGCAACTATGGCTTCTGCTTGTCGATCTGGGATCGTATGTTCAGGACATATACCGCACAGCCCCGCGACGGGCATGATGACATGGTGATCGGGCTGCAATGGCAAAACGACAATCCTTCCAAGCTGGGCTGGAGCCTGATGCTGCCATTTCGGCGCAAATGACCCTTGCCGGCCTGACCGACGATGCGCGTGCGTGTCAGCTTGATGTCTTTGGCGCGCTGCATGACGGGCCGGACACCATTATCCTTTTAGGGCCTTATGAACCGGGGTTCTGGGCGCGTTTCAGCGACAGCGCCGAATATGCCGATGGTTTGCCTGACCCGATGGACCGTTGGTCGAAGTCGCGGATCACCGTTCTGGCAGACCGCTGGGCGGGCGCAGCGATTTTTCCATCGGACGGCCCACCCTATCCCCCCTTCTTCGACTGGGCGTTGCGATCCGGCCGGGCATGGCAATCGCCGGTCACACTGCTGGTTCATGACACGGCCGGCCTGTGGGTCAGTTATCGCGGCGCAGTCAGACTGGCGGGTCACCTGGCGCTGCCTGCTGCCCCCGCTTGCCCCTGTGAGGGCTGCGCCGCCCCATGCCGCACGGCGTGCCCGGTGGGTGCGCTCGGACCCGACAACTACGATGTCGGCGCGTGCCTTGCCCATCTGAAC
Organism: Alphaproteobacteria bacterium; assembly: GCA_030424645.1. GTDB lineage: Bacteria > Pseudomonadota > Alphaproteobacteria > Rhodobacterales > Rhodobacteraceae > Aliiroseovarius. The sequence continues at coordinate 9,168 of JAUHWP010000025.1, read as the reverse complement.
GGGGCAGACAGCGCTGATTGCATGGGCGCGGGATGCGCTGCGCGTCGCGCTTGCCCCGTAAGCCAGAACTATGGCAGGTTGGCCGCTCAGTCGGCATTTCACATGAAAGCGTTTAATCCAAGATGACTTTGACCCTGATACTGACACGACATGCAAAATCCAGCTGGAGCGATGCTGACCTGGATGATCATGCCCGCCCGCTGAACAAGCGCGGGCGCGCTTCGGCCAAAGCCATCGGTCGCTGGCTTGCCACGCAAGGTCGTGTGCCTGACACCGTCCTGTGTTCGGATGCCGAACGCACGCGCGAAACCTGGGCGCTGATCGCCGACAAGTTCATCAAGGCGCCAAAGGCACAGTATCTGCCCGCGCTGTATCTGGCGAACCCCGAGGTCATGCTGGCGGCCCTTAAGACAGCGCAGACGGACACGGTGATGATCGTTGCCCACAACCCCGGTTCGGCCTTCATGGCCCGACGTCTGGTCGCAAAGCCCCACCCGCACCCGAAGTTCAATCACTATCCGACCGCCGCGACAGCGGTGATCGAGTTTGACGCAGACAAGTGGAGCGATGTGGACTGGGGCACGGGTCGCGTGGTCGATTTCATCGTGCCGCGCGAATTGATCTGAGGCTCCCCAAGAGGAAGGGGCGCTGCCCCTCGCGGCGGTGCCGCTCACCCCGGGATATTTTTCGCCAGAAGAAGCCTTGATAACAAAAAACCCCACACGGGAACACGTGCGGGGTTTCGTGTTTGATCTCAGCGCGGATCAGAGGATCTGGCTGAGGAACAGCTTGGTGCGTTCGTTTTGCGGGTTGTTGAAGAACTCGTTGGGTTCGTTCTGTTCCACAATCTGACCGGCATCCATGAAGATCACGCGGTTGGCGACCTCTTTTGCGAAGCCCATTTCGTGGGTCACGCAGAGCATGGTCATGCCTTCCTCGGCAAGTTCGACCATGGTTTCCAGAACTTCCTTGATCATCTCGGGATCAAGCGCCGAAGTGGGTTCGTCAAACAGCATGATGCGCGGCATCATGCAGAGCGACCGGGCGATGGCCACACGCTGTTGCTGCCCCCCTGACAGCATGCCCGGATATTTATGGGCCTGTTCGGGGATCTTGACCTTTTCAAGGAAGTGCATTGCCGTTTCTTCCGCTTCTTTGCGCGGTGTCTTGCGCACCCAGATCGGCGCGAGCGTGCAGTTTTCCAGAATGGTCAGGTGCGGGAACAGGTTGAAGTGCTGAAACACCATCCCCACTTCCGAGCGCACCTTGTCGACGTTTTTCAGGTCCGAGGTCAGCTCGGTCCCGTCGACGATGATCTTGCCCTCCTGATGTTCCTCAAGCCGGTTGATGCAACGGATCAGGGTCGATTTGCCCGATCCCGACGGCCCCGCGATGACGATCCGTTCGCCCTGATAGACGGTCAGGTCGATGTCACGCAGCACGTGGAACGACCCATACCATTTGTTCATGCCACGAATTTCGATGGCGACCTCGTCCGACACTTCCATCTTAGAGCGGTCGGCATGGGATTCGAGAGTGATAGAAGACATAGGTCTCTCCTTTAACGGTGGTCCGTGCGAAGCCGGCGTTCGAGATACATCGAATAGCGCGACATCGAGAAACAGAAGACGAAGAACATAAGCGCGATGAAGCCGTAAAGCTCCCACACGATACCGTTCCAGGCCTGGTCCGCACGGATGGCATTTGACAGACCCAGCGGGTCGAGAAGGCCGATGATCGACACCAGCACCGTGTCCTTGAACACGCCGATGAAGGTCGACACGATACCCGGGATCGAGATTTTCAGGGCTTGCGGCATGATGATCAGGCGTTGGGCTTTCCAATAGTCCAGACCCAGCGCATCGGCAGCTTCATACTGACCACGCGGCAATGCGGCCAGGCCCCCGCGGATCACCTCGGCCATGTAGGCAGAGGCAAACAGCGTCACCATGATCAGCACCCTGAGAATGATATCGAAATTCGTCCCCGGCGGCATGAAGATGTTCAGAAGCGTCGAGGCCACGAACAGAAGCGTGATCAGCGGCACACCGCGAATGAACTCGATGAAACCGACACACAGCGCCTTCACGATCAACAGGTCCGACTGACGTCCCAAGGCCAGAACGATGCCGATGGGCAGCGAACAGGCGATGGCGACGACGCCGATGGTGGTTGAAAGCATGAAGCCCCCGAAGTTCCGGCTTTCGACATGTTCAAGGCCGACAGGGATGATACTTTGCATGAGCCCTGCAAATCCGGTGGTCAAAAACAACCACCAGATCAGCGCGGCCACAACGGCAATGATCAACCCTGCAAGGCTGCCCACGACCGGTGCCAGAAAGCGAAAGGCAAAGAAGCCAACAACGAATCCGAGTGCCGCAGCAATCGGCATCCAGATCGAGCCACCCCACAAAAGCCATGGGGCAATGAAGGGAAAGATTGCCGAGAAGATCAGCGGGTTGGGCAATCGCTTGGCCCCTGACGCGATCTGGGCCGCCCGATCCTCTTTCGAGGTCGAAAACGCCTTGAAGCCGATGAAACCGGCAGCCCCCAGCAACGCCAGACCAAGGATAACTCCCAGCACGCCGCCCAGATAGAGCGCGGCCAGCCCGAGCACGGCCAGAAGCAGCACCCAGTTCATCCGGCGCGAGATCATGTTGAACAGCACCGGGATCAGTGCCACGAACAAAAGGCCGAAGGCGACAACGGGGCGCCAGCGTTCGGCTTCCGGGTAGAATCCGAACAGAAGCTGCACCCAGCGTTCACGGATCACACCCCAACAGGCAGCACTGTGGCCGCCATCGGCGCCGAAAATCTCGCGGCATTGGTTCAGCGACTCGCTGCTCCATGTCGGTGAAAAGACCCACGAGACAAGGAACGACACGACATACCAGATGAAGATCAGGGCCAGAATGGTCGGGATCGAATTGCCGATCCCGTTGAACAGGTTGGCCCGCGCCCAGCCCACGACACCAACCGACGAAGCGGGCGGCGCGCGTTCAGGCAGAATTTCAGAGCGGACATAAGACAGGTCGGACATATCAGCGCTCCTTCAGCTTCACGGATTCGTTGTACCAGTTCATCACCGCCGAAATGGTCAGCGAGATGGTCAGATACACCAGCATCAAGAGCAGAACCGTTTCAAGCTCGCGGCCTGTCTGGTTCATGGTGATGCCGCCCAAGGTGCCCGTGATGTCCATATAGCCCACGGCGATGGCCAGCGAGCTGTTCTTGGTCAGGTTCAGATAGTTGGAAATCAGCGGCGGGATGATCACCCGCAGCGCCTGCGGCAGGATGACAAGGCTCATCGTGCGATTGGGGCGCAGGCCCAGCGCGCTGGCGGCCTCGGTCTGGCCTTTGGACACGGCAAGGATACCGGCCCGCACGATCTCGGCGATGAAAGCGCCGGTGTAAAGCGACAGGGCCAGCCACAGGGCGATCAGCGAGTTGCGAAGGTGTGTGCCGCCCTGGAAGTTGAAACCCTTCAGGGCGGGATAGCCCAGGTAAAAGCCCAGAATGCCCAGAACCAGCAGAATCGGCAGCACGATAACCCCAAGGCGCCAGTGCCATGTGCGGGGGCGCACGCCGGTAGCCTCTTGAACAACATCGGCGCGACGTTTGATCAGCACCGAGGTCAGGATGCCGGCGATCAGAACGGCCAATAAGGCCAGCAGGTCAAGGCTGACGTCAAACCGCAGGCTTGAGGCACCGAACAGGTGAATATCGCCAAGACTGCGCGAGAACAGAGGTTCGGGAATGTAAATCCCGCGGTTCGTGACCGCCACGCTTTCCCACAGGGACATCGTGGCATCGCCTGATCTGAACGCCCGTGGTTGAGGAAGCGTTTCAATCAGCACCGCCATGATGAAGACGATCCACAAAAGGACCGGCACATTGCGGAAGCCTTCCACATAAACGGCAGACAGACGCGACACGATCCAGTTTGGCGACAGGCGCAGGACGCCGACGATCACGCCGATCACGGTCGCGGTGATACAGCCCATCACAGCCACAAGAAGTGTGTTCAGCAGCCCCATAAGCGACGCACGCAGGTGGGTGTCTTGCGAATCATACTCCAGAAGGCGTTGGTTGATGTCATAGCCCGCCGGTTCCAGCATGAAGCTGAAGCTGGGCTCTTTCCCAAGATCTGCAAGGTTCTGTGCGGTGTTGGACAAGAGCCAGCCGAGAAGCATCAGAAAGCCGATCAAGGCGACGATCTGAATGGTCATCGAGCGATACCGGCTGTCATACAGCAGCATGGATAGCCGGAACTGGCCCTGATGAGGGTCGGTTATAGTTGTCATTGATGGCGTCCCCGTTGCCCTTGGCGTTTTTTGTTAGGATTGCGGATCGTGCCGCGGTGCCAAGGTGCGTTCAGTCAAAAGCGAAAAGGGCGTGGCCGAACCACGCCCTTTCCCAGGATGTCTTAGCGGAAGGGCGGCGAGTAGATCAGGCCGCCATCTTTCCACTGCGCATTCAGGCCGCGGGACAGAGCGATCGGAGTGCTTTCCCCGATGTTCTTGGCAAACAGCTCGCCATAGTTGCCGCCCGCCATGATGGCGCGCTTGGCCCAGTCGGCATCCAGACCAAGCATCTCGCCCAGGTTGCCTTCGGTGCCCAGAATACGGTTGATTTCCGGGTTGTCGCCGGGTGCGGCCGACAGCTCGCCGATATTGGTCGACGTGATGCCCAGCTCTTCCGCCGAGATCAGCGCGTTCAGCGTCCAGCGAACGATGTCGCCCCATTCATTGTCACCGTGACGGACCAACGGGCCCAGCGGCTCTTTCGAGATGATTTCCGGCAGGACGACGTGGGCCGACGGATCTTCGAATGTGGCACGCGTTGCGGCCAGACCGGAAGCGTCCGTGGTATAGGTGTCGCAGGCACCGGCAAGATACTGTTGCTGACCTTCGGCATTGGTTTCGATCGGCACGGGCTCATAGCTGATGTTGTTCGCACGGAAGAAATCCGCGAGGTTCAGCTCGGTCGTGGTGCCGGTCTGGATACAGACGGTTGCACCATCCAGATCCTTGGCCGAGCTTACGCCCATCTCTTTCGGAACCAGGAAGCCCTGGCCGTCATAATAGTTCACGCCAATGAAGTCGAATTTCAGATCGACATCGCGCGACAGCGTCCAGGTGGTGTTCCGTGCCAGCATGTCGACCTCGCCCGAAGCCAGGGCGGTGAAGCGCGTTTTGCCGGTGGTCGGAACAAACTCGACCGCGTTTGCGTCGCCAAGGACAGCGGCCGCCACAGCACGGCAGACGCCGACGTCGAAACCTTCCCACTTGCCGTTTGCGTCCGGTGCGGCAAAGCCGACAAGCCCGGTGGTCACACCGCAGTTCAGCTTGCCGCGTGCCTTGACATCATCAAGGGTCGCAGCCGCCGAAGCGCCAGCAGCCAGGCCGGCGACAGTCAGTGCGCCAAGAAAAACGGTTTTTTTCATGTTTACCTCTTCCTGATAGTTGCCCGTAGTTTCGGGCTATTTCGCAGCCATATCGGCCACAACCATGTTTGCGAAAGGACAGACCCCTCTCAACATGGGTAGGAGTTTGAAAGAATTGATCAGTTATCGTCAAGGGCAACATCGCCAATTGCGATGCCTGACCTAGGGGAAAGCAAGAATATTATCGAAGCTAACGTATTGGTTGCGTTATGTTTCGCGGCGGCTGGCGTGGAAGAACCACGCCGCGTTCACAATGTCGATACGTTTTTTCCCAGCGAGTTCCGAGGCTTCTTCGTCAACGCCCCATTGCTCTTCTTGCCAGGTTTCGTCCAGACGGGACAATTCCCATGCCTCGTCCACAGGTAACCTTTCGGAGGTAACAGCAAGGGCCAGGACCAGCGATCCGCTGATGGCGACCAGGTCGTGAAAGCCCGCAAGCTCGAAATCGGACATCTCATGCACCCGTGCGGCGAGCCGGGCCAACGCCTGGGCATCCTGTGGTTGGTGCATGATTCCCGCGACCGGAAGCAGTCGCGCCTCCAGTTCGTCAGCCGCCCAGTCCAGCAGCGGGTCCCATTTCTCGGACTGACGTGCGATCAGCTCCTCGGGGTGGGTGGCACGATAGCACAAGAGGTCGCTGTCACCATAGGCGGCCAGCATATCCGCCACCTCCGCGAACTGATGCGCCACCTTGTCAAGCGCCGAGTTGGCAGTGCGCGTCACAGGCATGGCCGCCGGATCAATCGTGTCGACCTGTGCATCCCATTCGCCGGCAATCGCCCTGGCAAGTGCCAGAGTGGGCACCCGCAGAAGCGTTTTGGCGGGCGTCTTGATCGGGCGGCCATCCAGTTCCACCGAATATCCGCCGTCGACCTCGACAACCTTTGCTTCTTTCCAGAACCGCTTTACTGCCCAACCGCTCATGCTGCCCCCCAAAGCTCATCCAGCGCCGTGGCCAGTTCGGTATAGGAATCGATCAGCAGGTCGGCCCCTGCCGACAGCAAGCCCTCGCGCGGGTGATAGCCCCAGGTCACACCGATCGTGCGAAACCCCGCGGCCCGCCCCATTTCCATGTCGAAACTTGTGTCACCGATCATCACCGCCTGCGCGGCCTCTGCCCCTGTTTCCGCCAATGCCGCCCGCAGCATGGACGGATGCGGTTTCGACGGGTGGTTGTCTGCCGTCTGGCTGGTCACAAAAAAGTGCCGCAGATCATGCGCGTCATAGGCATGATCCAGCCCCTGCCGTGCCTTGCCGGTTGCCACGCCCAGCAACACCTCGTCCCGCCCATGCAACTGCGCCAAGGCGTCGCGGGCGCCGGGATACATCGGCGCTGCGGCCTCGCCGCCTTTCTCTGCCCGCAACTGGATGAACATATCCTTGTATTGATGTGATGCCTTGGCAACTTCAGCGGGCGACAGATCGGGCACCAGACGCCGGATCGCATCGTGCAAGGACAGACCCACGATCGACAACACCTCGGCGCGGGTGGGCAGCGCCACGCCCATCGCGCCAAAGGCCCGGTTCATCGCCTCGACAATGAAATCCTGACTGTCGATCAGCGTGCCATCGACATCGAACACGGCCAGACGCAACCCTGTCATTGCAATGCCTCGAAAGGATCGTCCGCGGCCAGATCCTCGGTCCAGCCGAAGGTCTTGAACGTGTCGGCCATGTGCTCCGGCAGGGGGGCGGTGACCGTCACAGGTTTCTGCGTCACCGGATGCAAAAAAGTCATCGAACGGGCGTGCAGGTGCAGCTTGCGCGACACCTCGCCGCCGATCATGGCGCCCCAACCATCGCCAAGGTTCTCCTGACCCGATCCGCCATATTTGCCGTCACCGATGATCGGGTGGCCGATCTCGGCCATATGGGCACGCAATTGGTGGGTGCGGCCCGTGATCGGCTCCATCGCCACCCATGCGGCGCGCGAGGCAACGCGATACAGCGTGGCATAGAGCGTGTGGGCCCGCTTGGCGCCGAGGGTCTGGTTCATCTCACGCGGATGCACGCAGATCATCTTTTCCCCCGCGCCTTTGCCGCCGCCCTGCGCCTTTACCAGCCCGAACCGGATTTCACCAAGATAGGGCGTGGGAACACCGGCCACCACGGCCCAATAGATCTTGCGTGTTTCTTTGTGCCGGATCGCGGTCGTCAGCGCCGAGGCAACGGCTTGCGTCCGCGCTAGCAACAGAACACCCGAGGTGTCCTTGTCCAACCGATGCACCAGTCGGGGCTTTTCATCGCGACCGAATTTCAGCGCTTCGGCCAGCCCATCCACATGTCGCGTCTGTTTCGATCCGCCTTGCGTCGGCAGGCCGGGCGGTTTGTTCAAGGCAATGATGTGATCGTCCTGATAGATCACGCAGGACTGGATCAGCCTGGCATCTGCGTCCGACACACGTGGGGTCGGCTTCGGCCGCTCCTGCCCGCCGTCCGGCACCGGAAGCGGCGGCACGCGCACCTCATCGCCCGGTGCGATCCGGGTCGAAGGCTTGACCTTGGCACCGTTCACCCGAAACTCGCCCTTGCGGCATCCCTTTTCGATCCGCCCTTGGCCAACGTGCGGAAACATCCGCTTGACCCAACGATCCAGGCGCTGCTCGGCCTCGTCCGGGCCGATGGTGATCACCTGAACGCCGCTCATGTCAGCACCATGCGGGCGAACAGCAACCCAACAAAAAGCCCTGCCAGCGACAGCACGACAGATCCGAAGACGTATCCGCCCGCGGCGGCGAACTGGCCGCGTTCATAAAGCGTGATCGCATCCAGCGAAAACGCCGAGAATGTGGTGAAGCCCCCCAGGACACCCGTCATCAGAAACGGCGCGGCCGCCTGCCCACCCTTTCGGGCCAACAGAACCACCAACACCCCCATCAGGAACGAGCCGAGGATATTCACAACCATCGTGCCTGCCGGAAAGCCATGGCCCAGCCATCGCGTGACCGCGTTGCCGGTCAGATACCGGGCCGAAGCGCCAAACGCGCCACCAAGGGCAACTTGCAAAAGGGGTGTCATCATGCGGTCTGACTGAGGCCCCGCGCCGCGCTTGTCAAGCGTCTGGGTGGTCTTTGCGAACCTCTGGCCGAGATGGCCGCCCTAATCGGCCCGCTTGGACCGAAGCCGTGCGAAATACTCGGCGCGTTTTTTCAACTCGCGTTCGAACCCGCGTTCGACAGGCACATAATATACCCCGCGCCTGACCCCATCGGGAAAGTAATTTTGCCCCGAGAACCCGTCCGGCGCGTCGTGGTCATAGGCATATCCGGCCCCGTACCCCTGATCCTCCATCAACTGGGTCGGTGCGTTCAGGATATGTTTGGGGGGTGGTTCCGACCCGGTTTTCTTCGCCGCCGCCATCGCCGCCTTATAGGCCACGTAAGCCGCGTTCGATTTCGGGGCAAGCGCCAAATAGGTCACCGCTTGCGCCAGCGCCAGTTCCCCCTCCGGGCTGCCAAGGCGCTCATATGTTTCCCACGCGTCCAGACAAACGCGATGGGCTTGCGGATCGGCCAGGCCGATATCCTCGACCGCCATGCGGGTGATGCGCCGGGCAAGGTAACGCGGATCTTCGCCACCAGTCAGCATACGCGCCAGCCAGTAAAGCGCCGCATCCGGGTCCGACCCGCGCACTGATTTATGCAGGGCCGAGATCAGGTTGTAATGCTCGTCCCCCGATTTGTCATAGATCGCCGCACGCTTCATCAGGCGGGTGGACAAGC